>JALVNE010000335.1 GCA_027026755.1 Sedimenticola sp.
ATTTACGCCCCCGCCTGATACCAGCGTACCGTTCATTTTTACCCGGCCTGAACCATCGGCCAGCACACTGTACAGCTCAAACACTTCATCCGTATCCTGATCTGCGCGATAGGCCAGGCGGCTGCCATCCGGTGACCATTTGAAGTAACGCTGGACATCTCCGTCCGCAACCATAGTGCCATTCATCTTCACACGACCCGAGCCATCAGCCAATACGCTGTACAGCTCATTCACTTCATCCGTATCCTGATCAGCTAGATAGGCCAGGCGGCTGCCATCTGGTGACCATTTGAACGAATGGTCGACATCTCCGCCCACAACCATAGCGCCATTCATCTTCACGCGCCCGGACCCATCGGCCAGCACACTGTACAGTTCAAACACTTCATCCGTATCCTGATCAGCCAGATAGGCCAGGCGGCTGCCGTCCGGCGACCAACTAAAACCAAATCGCACATTCCCACCCGATACCAGCGGACCATTAACCTTGTAGGGCGGCTTGCCATCGAGCAAATCCACAACGAATAACTCTGAGACACCGTCGGTTTCTAGATCCCCCCTTAGGGCCACATGGTGGCCATCCGGCGAAAGCTTCATGATGGAAATACTTCCGTTGCCGATCGAAGGCGCAGCGAGCAAACGCGTATTTCCGCTTGCGCCATAGAGTTCATTCATGCCATCCACCCGCGCGTCTGCAAGGTACAACAGCCCGTTGAAACTGCTGGCTTGCTGGTCGCATTGGTAAGCGGTGGCGGTGATTTCACTGGTATCGAGCAAACCATTGTTATTGCTGTCCACTCCGGCATCGATACGGGTACCACCCATTTCGCAGTTAGCACCCGCTGGTTCTTCGCTCATGGCGATCAGGCTGTTCCGCCCATCGCCGCCATCCTGACCATCTGCGCCTGCCTGTCCATCCGCTCCGTTGCACAGCTTATGCGAGGAATCCACTTCCGCATCATCGAGTACGCCGTTGCCATTATCATCGATGCCGGTCTCGACCAGTATGCCACCTGCAGGGCAATCGGCATCATTGGCCGCCAGCGCTGTCGCGCGTGCCGCTGTCGAGGGGTGTGCGGTATCGACATTGTTATTGCCACTGTCATCGGGGCTTTTCCCTCCACCGCCACAAGCGGCGACCAACAACAAAACGGAAAGAATCGTGAAAATACGCTGTAAAATATGCTGCATGATATGCTCCTGCGAAATGCCTGTGTCCAACATAATAAAGAGGGAACAGCCTTGTTTGTGTGTAACAGGCTTGGTCACACAAGGACAAGAACCCGGGATCATTATTCACGAACCGACGGAACCGGCATATCCCGAGAATTGGGGATATACTGCCTGGCCTGTGTTCGGCAATGATGTCGCCATGACTTCAGACAACACTCCTCAGAATGTGCTGGTCGTCGAAGATGACGCCTTTATCCGCAAGCGCCTGGTCGAGGCGGTATCGGTTCACCCGAATCTTTCGGTTTGCGGTGAAACCGCTTATTGTGAAGACGCGCTGAAAATGCTCGCCGGGTTGCGTCCGGCGGTCTTGCTCACCGATCTGGGGCTGCCGGATGGCGATGGCATCGATCTGATTCGCGAGGCCTCGCGCCTCGGTGATATCGAGTCGATCGTGATCACGGTGTTTGGCGATGAAAAGCACATGATGGCAGCCATCGAGGCGGGCGCTTCGGGCTATCTGTTGAAGAACTCGGATATCGAGGCGATTGGCGATTCGATACTCGAGATGCTCGAAGGCGGATCGCCAATGAGCCCGTCGATTGCGCGCGCGTTGATCAAAAGATTCCAGCCGCAAAGCCCTTCACCCAAGCCCCTCGAACATGAGCTGACCGGGCGAGAGCTGGAGGTTCTTGGACTGATTGCACGCGGACTCAATTACAACGAAATCTCGACCGCCTTGAATATTTCCTATCACACCGTGGCGACGCATGTGAAGCGCATCTATCGCAAATTGCAGGTCAATTCCCGTTCGGAAGCAGTGTTCGAGGCCGAGCAAATGGGGTTGATCAGGCTCCGTGAATAAACGGCTGCTGCAACTAGTGACCCTTTTGGCAGGATTGTTTCTACTCACTGCTTGCGCCACCCTGCCAAACCGGCAATCGAGCCCGATTCCTTTCAGCAAGGGTGAGTTCTTGCTGAAAAACCAGGCTCAGCCACCTTCTGCAGACGAGGCATGGCAGCCCGTCAACCTGCCCGATCTATGGGATGAGCGGCGTCCGCAGGCCAGTGGTGCAGGCTGGTATCGCTTTCGCTTTGTGTTGAACGATACCCACGATCCGTTATGGGGGATTTATCTGCCCCGCATCAAACGCAATATCGCCGTTTTCATCAATGGCATTCTGATCGGTCAGGATGCACCCTTCGGCGATACTCGCGTCAATTCCTGGAACCACCCGCTATATTTCAGTATCCCCAACGGCATTCTTCGTCCCGGAGAAAACACACTGATGCTCAGGCTCGCCAACGAGCCGAAAAGCCGTGGCCGCTTGTTGCCCTTTTTCATCGGGCCGGACAGCCAGCTCAAGCCCTATTACCAGCGCAGTCATTTTTATCGCATCACCCTGTCTCAAATAGTCGGAGCCTTTTCGCTGACGATGGGTTTGTGCATCGGCATCATCTGGCTGATGCGCCGCGAATCGGGTTATGGCTGGTTCGCCCTTGGTTCACTGTTCTGGGCGGCTTATACGATGTGGTATTTCGTACAGCATATTCCGTTCGAAAACCGACTCTGGGTCGCGCTGACCAACGCCAGCGCCATGTGGATGATCGGCTGCATGTGGATCTTCGTCGGCATACACGCCGGCCTCGAGATCCGCAATACCCGCCGCGCTATCCTTGCCTATTGCGTGGCGATCACGCTCATCCTCCTGTCATTGCCCACAGGACGAATTTTCGATGGCCTGGTGATCGGCTATCTGCTGCTGTTTGTCGTCAACGGCTGGATGTTGTGGTTGTTCATCCGCAACTGGCGCCGCAAGCCTTCGGTCGACAACGCCATGATCTTCATCTCCATCCTGCCGATCATCCTGCTCGGCACCCATGACTGGCTCAACCTGGCGTTTCATCTGCAACGGGATTATCTGATGCATTACGCAGCCCCTTTCATTTTCCTGCTGATGGGCTGGGCCTTGCTGAGACGATTCATCGAGGCCATCGAAGTCTCGGAAAACCTGAACCGGGAACTGGAACAACGGGTATCGACGCGTGAAAATGAGTTGCAACAGGCCTTCGATCGGATTCATGAAATGGAAAAGAAGAAGGCGCTGGAGCAGGAGCGCGAGCGTATCATGCGCGATATCCACGATGGTGTGGGCGGTCA
>JALVNE010000336.1 GCA_027026755.1 Sedimenticola sp.
AAAAGAGAGCACAAAGATAACCACCGCCGCCAGCACCACTGCCGGACCTGCCGGAAGATCCCACTGCAGCGAGGCCAGCAGCCCGCCGCTCACGGCCAGGCAGCCGATGAGAATGGCGACCAGCGCCATCTGCTCCGGCGTGCGGGCGAAATGGCGGGCGGTGGCAGCGGGAATGATCAGCAGGGAGGTGATCAGCAGGATACCAACCACCTTCATGGAGATAGCAATAAACAGCGCCAGCAGCAGCATGAAACCGAGCCGCGCAGGAACCACGGCGACGCCCTCCACCCGCGCCAGCTCTTCATGAACCGTATCCGCCAGCAGCGGCCGCCAGATCAGTGCCAGCCCGATCAGCACCAGCAGGCCGGTGGCGTAGATCCAGAAGATATCACCACGGGTCACAGAGAGGATGTCACCAAACAGATAACCCAGCAGATCCAGCCGCAACCCTTCCATAAAGGCCAGCACCACCAGCCCCAGTGAAAGGGCTCCATGGGACATGATTCCCAGCAGGGTGTCACTGGCCAGGCGCTGCTGACGCTGCAGCGCCACCAGCAGCAGTGCCAACAGTACGCACACCACCACAATCGCCAGGGTCACATTGGCATCGAACAGAAAACCCAGCGCCACCCCCAGCAGCGCTGAATGGGCCAGGGTGTCACCAAAATAGGCCATACGCCGCCACACCACAAAGGCGCCCAGCGGCCCGGCTGCAATGGCGACGCCGACACCGGCCAGCAGCGCGCGTAGCACAAAATCATCCATCACCGGACTGCCCCCTCTCCTGCTTCTCTGCCGGTACGATATGCCCGTCGAGATCATGGCGATGGTTGTGGTGGTGAGTATAGACCGCCAGCCCGGGGGGAGAGCCAAACAGTGCCAGATAGGCCGGGTCGCTGCTGACATCTTCCGGATGCCCGGAGCAGCAAACATGTTGGTTGAGACACAGCACGCGATCGGTAGTCGCCATCACCAGATGCAGATCATGTGACACCATCAGAATCCCGCAATTGAGCCGGTCCCGGATCCTGCTGATGAGACGGTACAGATCCAGCTGTCCGGTAATATCCACCCCCTGCACCGGCTCATCCAGAATCAGCAGATCCGGATCGCGCAGCAGCGCCCGCGCCAGCAGAATGCGCTGCAACTCACCGCCGGAGGTGTTCTGGATCGGGGCCTCCAGCAGCTCCCCGGCGCCCACCTCCTGCAGCACCTCCCGCATACGTGCCTCACTGCAACGTTTACCCAGCGTCAGGAAGCGGCGCACGGTCAGCGGCAGCACCGGGTCGATGGTCAGACGCTGCGGCATGTAGCCGATACGCAGACCGGGACGCAGGTAAACCGAACCCTGATCCGCCTTCATCAGGCCGAGCAGCACTCTTGCCAACGTGGATTTGCCCGCGCCGTTAGGGCCGATCAGGGTAACGATTTCACCGCGATGAACCGCAAGATCCACATGATCGAGTACCCGGCGGCCCTGCAGATCAAGCTGCACACCGCGGGTTTCTGCAAGCAGTTCACTGGATTTTTCCATTATTCGGGGTTAATCCTGCCGGGAAGCCACAAAATGTAATAAAATAGCCTGTTTAGTGAAAGCATCACAAGCATGTTGCAGTTTATTTTCCGGCTAATCTCCCTGTTATTAACCCGGCAACCACATATATCGGCCTCAGGACAACAAGCATGGCACGTCTCTGCGTTGCGATTCTTCGTTGCCTTGCTGCAGGTGCACGCACGACAGCCGAGGTCAATATATGTGGTTGCCGGGTTAATCGTTGTTTCAATGTCGATAGCACAAGCGGCACAACCCCCGCGCGTGGTGGTCAGTATTGCCCCACTGCACTCACTGGTTGCGGGGGTAATGGAAGGGGTGGCGGTACCGGCTCTGCTGGTGCAGGGCAACGCTTCAATCCACACCTACACACTGCGCCCTTCACAGGTGCGTGCCCTGAACCACGCCCAGGTGGTATTCCGGATCGGCAGCGAACTGGAGAGTTTCCTCAACAAACCGCTGGCAGCGTTGAACGACAAGGTTCGCATCATCAACCTCATCGACTGGCCGGGCATGACGCTGCTGCCCACACGCAGCGGCGGCCTGTGGGGGCAACATACCGATCATCACGGCAAGAGCCATTACACCGACAATCACATCTGGCTGGATCCGGGAAACGCGAAAGTCATCGTATCCGCAGCGGTCGAGGTGCTCAGCGAAATTGATCCGGAACGGGCCACCCGCTATCGGAACAACGGCAAAAAACTGCGGGCAAAACTCGATGAACTGGATCAACAGTTGAGCACCACACTTGCGCCGGTCAAAACCGTTCCCTACCTGGTCTTTCACGATGCCTATCACTATTTTGAAGCCCGCTATGGACTCAACGCTGCAGGTGCAGTTACTCCCAGCCCGGAACACATACCGGGGGCACGCCGCCTGCGCGAGGTCAGAAAATATATTCGCACCACGGCTGCCCGCTGCCTGTTTCGGGAGCCTCAGTTCAGCCCCGCCTGGCTGCAACTCATCAGTGAAGGAACACAATTAAAGATCGGCACACTGGATCCCCTGGGAGCCACACTCAAACCCGGCCCGGAACTCTATTTCACCCTGATGCACCAGTTGGCAAAGTCACTGACAGACTGTTTGGATAACCATTTATGAGTACAGAGATCACCAACGAAGTACAACGCCGCCGCGCGTTTGCCATCATCTCCCACCCTGACGCAGGCAAGACCACGCTGACCGAAAAACTGCTGCTCTACGGCGGCGCCATCCAGCTCGCCGGTACCGTCAAGGGGCGCAAGGCCGCCCGCCACGCCACCTCCGACTGGATGGAGATGGAGAAGCAGCGCGGCATCTCGGTCACCTCGTCGGTGATGCAGTTTCCCTACAAGGAGTGCGTACTGAATCTGCTGGACACACCGGGCCACGAGGACTTCTCCGAGGACACCTACCGCACCCTGACCGCGGTGGACACCGCGCTGATGGTGATCGACGTGGCCAAGGGGGTGGAGGCACGCACCATCAAACTGATGGAGGTGTGCCGCCTGCGCGACACCCCCATCATCACCTTCATCAACAAACTGGATCGCGAAGGCCGTCCGGCGCTCGACCTGCTGGACGAGGTGGAGACGGTGCTCGACATCCCCTGCGCACCCATCACCTGGCCTATCGGCATGGGCAAGGCGTTCAAGGGGGTCTTCAATCTCTACACCAACAGCATCCACCTTTACAGCCCCACCCACGGCGGCAAGATCCAGCAGGGCGAAATCATCGACGGCCTGGACAACCCGCGTATCGATGAACTGTTCGGCAGCCTGGCGGATGAGCTGCG
>JALVNE010000337.1 GCA_027026755.1 Sedimenticola sp.
CAACTGTGTCATTTGACCTACATCAAGGCCAAGCGCTGAAAGCGGCGTATTGTAAACAGAAAATCAGCAACCCCATTCCCGTAACACTCAAAAACAACAGCAGGAGAGCACCATGGCGGATGAACCACACACCGAAGGCGAACCGGAACGGATCCCCTTCTGGCAGCGCGTAACCGACAACCCTTTTTTACTGCTTTTTATCGGCGTGGTGATGCCGGCAGTTTTCTATATCCTTTGGGGTGTAATGGAAATTGCCAACCTGCCGATTGCCGAATAGCGGGAGGACCAGCCGATGACTTCGTTCCAACCCCCTGCCGAGCGTATCTGGTGGAATACACCGATTGGCAAAGATGAAGTTTTATGGATAGGCATCGCCCTGGTGTGGTGTCTGATTATGTTTTTTATGATGCCCTACTGGCATGTCTACGGAAAACAGAACCTCTCTACCGAGGCCTACCAGACCACGCCGGCCAAATTCAAGGCCAGCGTCGACACCATGGTCGAGAAGTACCAGATTGGCGAGGAAAAAGGGATCCCGATTGTCGCCCCGCCGGCGGGCAGTGACATCTATATCCTGGGACGGTTGTGGCAGTGGTACCCCATCCTGGAGCTGGAGAAGGACAAGAGCTACCGTCTGCATCTGTCATCGCTGGACTGGAATCATGGGTTTTCGGTTCAACCGGTCAACATCAACCTGCAGGTGGTGCCCGGTTACGAAATGGTCATTAACATCACGCCTGATAAATCCGGTGATTATGCCATTGTCTGCAATGAGTATTGCGGCATTGGCCATCACACGATGCTGGGCAAAATCATCGTGAAGGAGTAACAAACCATGGCGCAATTTCGAGTTTGCCCCGATTCGGGTTTCTATTTTGACCGTTCCGCCGAGCAGTTGATGAAGGTAAATGCGGTGGCGGGGGTTGTCTGTCTGCTGGTTGCCGGCATCATGGCGCTGGGGGTGGTCCTGACCCGCTGGCAGACCATCCATCTGCTGCCGGCCGACATGTTCTACACCACGCTGACCGCACACGGTATCAACGCCCTGATTTTCTGGATCATCTTTTTTGAGATGGCGGTGCTCTATTTCGCCTCCTCCACCCTGCTGCGCTGCCGGCTGGCGTCGCCACGCTGGGCCTGGGCGGGGTTTGCCCTGATGATTATCGGCGCAGTGATGAACAACATCGCGGTGTTCAGCGGCAAGTCCAGTGTGATGATGACCTCCTATGTCCCGATGCAGGCGCAGCCCCATTTCTATCTGGGGCTGATTCTGTTTGCGGTGGGTGCCCTGATTGGCTGCTTTGTGTTCCTGGGCACCCTGGTGATTGCCAAGGATGAAAAAACCTACGAGGGGTCAGTACCCCTGGTCACCTTCGGTGCGACGGTCGCCTGTATCATCGCCGTGTTCACCATCGCCTCCGGTGCCATTATCCTGGTCCCCACCTTCCTCTGGTCAATCGGCTATATCAATCATATCGATGCCGAGATGTACCGGGTTATCTGGTGGGCGATGGGCCACTCCTCCCAGCAGATTAACGTGGCGGCACATATTTCAATCTGGTACCTGATTGTCGGGATCTTGTTTGGTGCCCGCCCGATGTCGGAGAAGGTAAGCCGCTCCGCCTTCCTGCTCTATATCTTCTTCCTGCAGCTGGCCAGTGCGCACCATATTCTGGTCGACCCGGGTATCAGCACCGAATGGAAGATATTCAACACCAGTTATGCCATGTACCTGGCCGTACTGGCCAGCCTGATTCACGGCCTGACCGTGCCCGGCTCAATGGAGGTGGCACAGCGCCGCAAGGGGCTGACCAAGGGGCTGTTCGAGTGGCTGCGCAAGGCGCCGTGGGACAATCCGGTATTCTCCGGTTTCTTTATCTCCCTGGTGGTCTTTGGTTTCCTCGGCGGCATCACCGGGGTGGTGATGGGGACCGAGCAGATTAACCTGATTATCCACAACACCATCTACGTCCCGGCCCATTTCCATGCCACAGTGGTGGTGGGTACCACCTCGACCTTCATGGCACTGACCTATCTGCTGATTCCGGTGCTGTTCCGGCGCGGGCTGTTTCTGCCCAAGCTGGCCCAGTGGCAGCCGTATATCTTCGGGGGCGGGATGGTGCTGTTGATTCTGTTCATGCTGGGGGCGGGCACCCTGGGGGTCTCCCGTCGTCACTGGGATATGGGCTTCACCGGTGCCCTGCTGAGCTTTGAATATCCGGGCACCGCCTACATGATGATGGCGATAGGGGCCATTGGGGGCCTGCTGGGCATCGTTGGTGGGGCCGCGTTTATCATCGTCACGGTGGGCTCGCTGCTGTTTGGCAAGAAGCTGGAGGCCTCCGCGGGTATTCTGGAGAGCTTCGGGGTCAAGGCGCTGGCTTCATCGGTGTATAACGTGGAGCGGCCGGAGACCCTGGCCCGGGCCGAGAAACTACCGGAGCCGGAGCACAGCCCCTCGGGCTTCGAGGCGCCGGGGACCTTTATCCTGGCAATGCTGCTGCTGGTCTGTTTTGTCATCTACTACTTTATCAATTGGGACTACCTGTCCTCCGTCTGGCCGATGGGATAAACTGCCGTCATGGTAAAACAGCTCATCAGTCTGTTTAAACTGCGCATCGGGGTGGTCATGATGTTTACCGCCCTGGCGGCGATGGTCATCACCCCGGGGCGGAGTCTGGATGGATGGGAGACCCTGGTGCTGGCGCTGGCGGTGTTGATTTCCGCCGCTGCCGCCGGGGCTTTCAACCAGTATTATGAAACCGACCTGGACGCCCACATGCAGCGCACCGGGGACCGCCCGTTTGTGACCGGGCGGTTTCACAAGAGCCCGCTGTGGATTGCGCTGATTGTGCTGCTGCTGGCCGTCGGGGTGGCGGGGGCGGCGTGGGTGCTCAACGGGCCCACCGCCCTGTATATCTTCCTGGGGGCATTTTTCTATGCGGTGGTCTATACCGTATGGCTGAAGCGGCGCACCTGGATGAATATCGTGATTGGCGGCGCCTCGGGCAGCTTTGCGGTACTGGCCGGGGCGGCGGCGGTGAATCCGGTCATGGATGCGGTCCCTGTCATGCTGGCGCTGGTACTGTTTTTCTGGACCCCGTCCCACTTCTGGAGTCTGGCCATTGCCCGGCATGCGGATTATGTGGCCGCCGGGGTGCCGATGCTGCCAGTGGTGGTGGGTGACCGCCGCGCTGCCCAGGTGGTGCTGGCCAACACCCTGCTGCTGGTCGGGATTTCCATCCTGCCGTTTTTTTATGGCATGGGCGGAATTTATCTGGCGGGAGCCCTGCTCGGTGGCGGCTATTTCCTCTACCGCAACCT
>JALVNE010000338.1 GCA_027026755.1 Sedimenticola sp.
GCCGCCAGCAGGTTCGCCTGCACGCAGTTGTCGATGTAGCAGAAATCCCGGCTGGTACTGCCATCGCCGTTGATGTACAGAGTCTCCCCCTTGATGAGGGCCGCAAACCACTTTGGAATGACTGCCGCATAGGCGCCATCGGGATCCTGGCGCCGGCCGAAGATATTGAAATAGCGCAGCCCGATGGTTTTGAACCCATAGGTACGGGCGAATACCTGCGCATACAGCTCATTCACCAATTTGGTGACGGCATAGGGCGAAAGCGGATTGCCGATGCGATCCTCCACCTTGGGCAGGTCGGGGTGATCCCCATAGGTGGAGCTGGAAGCCGCATAGACGAAACGCTGCACTCCCGCATCCCGCGCGGCGATGAGCATGTTGAGAAAACCCGTGATGTTGTTTTCATTGGTCAGTGCCGGATCTTCCACGGAACGCGGCACAGAACCCAGCGCGGCTTCATGCAGAACATAATCCACGCCGGCGCAGACCCTGGCGCAGTCCTGAGGGTTACGGATATCGCCTTCGATGAAAGTAAAATTCCGCCATTGATCCGATGTCACCAGGGACTGCACTTCATCCAGGTTGTGCTGAAAACCCGTGGAAAAATTGTCCAGCCCCACCACCTTCTGGTCCAGCTTGAGCAGGGTTTCCAGAAGATTGGAACCGATGAACCCCGCCACCCCGGTTATCAGCCAGGTGGCCGGCGTTGTTTTCAGACGTGCCTGTAATTCCGCGTAGGCATTCATGTTCACAACCGCCAGAAAATGGTGTTTTCAGGAATCTGTGCCGGATCCAGCATGGACTTCACGTCCAGCAGGCAACCGTCTTGCGACAGCATGCCCACGAAATCCTCCGCAGGCATGTTGCGGAACTGCTCGTGGGGCACGGCAATGATGAGGGCGCCCAGATCCTTGAAATCGGAAAGCTCGGACATGGTCTTGCCCATGTAGGCTTCGGCCTCGTCCCTGTCCGCCACGGGATCATATACCATGGGCTCTATGCCGTACTCCTCCAGCTCAGTGATAATATCCACCACCTTGGAATTGCGCAGATCCGGACAGTCTTCCTTGAAGGTCAGACCCAGTATGCCCACCTTGCTCACCCCCGGCTGGCGATGGTTGGACAACAGCAGCTTTACTGCCTTCTCGGCCACGAACTTGCCCATGGAATCGTTGATGCGCCGGCCGGCAAGTATGACCTGGGGATTGTAGCCCACGGCCTCCGCCTTGTGGGTGAGATAGTAGGGATCCACGCCTATGCAGTGCCCGCCCACCAGGCCGGGACGAAAAGGCAGGAAATTCCACTTGGAACCCGCCGCCTCCAGCACACGCAGGGTATCTATGCCCAGGCGGTCGAAGATGATGGCCAGCTCGTTGATGAGGGCGATATTGAGATCCCGCTGGGTGTTCTCGATGACCTTGGCCGCCTCGGCCTCCTTGATGGACGCGGCGCGGAACACGCCCGCCTCGATGATGGACTCGTACAAGGCGGCGACCGCATCCAGACAGGCCTGGTCATCGCCGGAAACCACCTTCACGATGCGCTTCAGGGTATGCACCTTGTCTCCGGGGTTGATACGCTCTGGCGAGTAACCCACGTGAAAGTCCTGCTTCCATTTCAGGCCGGACTCCTCTTCCAGTATGGGCACGCAAATCTCCTCCGTAAGCCCCGGATAGACCGTGGACTCGAACACCACGGTAGCGCCCTTCTTCATCACCTGCCCGGCGGTGCGGGTGGCGCCCACCAGGGGGGAGAGGTCCGGCTGATTGGCCTCGTCTATGGGCGTGGGCACGGCCACGATAAGGAAATCGGCATCAGACAGATCCTTTGCATTGGTGGTGAAGCTCAGTTTGTCCGCTGCCGCAAATTCTTCATTGGCGACTTCGCCCGTAGGGTCTGCCCCGCCCCGGTAGCAGGCGATGACATCTTCCTTCAAATCCAGCCCGATGGTCTGGTATTTCTTGCCAAACTCGATAGCCAGGGGCAGGCCCACGTAACCCAGGCCCACGACGCCTATGACAGATGAAGAATTCACATTCATTGGTTCCAATTCCTTGTTCATGATGTCGTCCCGCGCCCGAATTCTTCCCGAACACCGGCGCGCCCGGTGCTGATTGTATCCCAGGAGCAATATCGGCCACCAATATTATCCCCGACCCAGGGGCAATCCGCATCGATCATCAGTCCTGACAGGATGTTGAAAAACCTCCGGCTGCTGCCTCCCCCGTGGAGGCTGTCACCTTTTGCGACACCCCCATGCGCGGGGGAAGGTTGGGGAGAGGCCAGGAAACCCCTTCTCTCCCTCACCCTTTCATTCCGGCGGGCTCCACGATGCCCGGCAAGTGGGAAAAACAGGTTCGTTGAGCCTGCTCGAGAAAGCTGCGCATGTAGTCCCTCGCCGCATCCTCCTCCCGAATCACTGCATACAGGGTCGCCTGCACACCATCAGGCCCCAGGCGCAGGGTCTGCAACTGCCCGGTCCGCAGATATTCCTGCAGGGCCCAGGCGGGCAGCACTGCCACGCCCCGCCCGCTGGCCACCAACTGAATGACCAGGGGCGTCAGTTCCACCTGTCTCACGGCGGCAGGCTGAACGGCAGCGGGCAGCAGGAACCGGGAAAACACGTCCAGCCTCCCATGATCCACGGGATAGGTGATCAAGGTTTCGCGCCTCAGGTCGTCAGGCAGCACGTGTTCACGCCCGGCCAGGGGATGGTCGGCCGCCACCACCAGCAGGGACTCGTAGCTGAACAGGGGATGAAACACCAGTCCCGGCGCCGGGCGCAGATCCGAGGAGATGACCAGGTCGATGCGCCCCGAGCGCAGGGCCGGCAGGGGTTCGAAGCTGTGGGCCTGGGTCAGGTCCAGCTCAACCTCCGGCCAGGCCTCCCGGTAGCTGTCCAGGGCCGGCATCAACCACTGAAAGCAGCTGTGGCATTCGATGACGATATGCAGCCGCCCATGCCTGCCTTCACCCATTCTCGCCAGGCTGGATTCGCATTCCTCCAGGCGGGGCAGCACCTCCCTGGCCAGGGACAGCAGGCGCTCCCCCGCCGGGGTGAACTGCAGGGGACGGCTCTTGCGCCGGAACAGGGTGATCCGGAAATGTTCTTCCAGCCCCTTTACCTGGTGAGAAAGGGCCGACTGGGTCAGATGCAGCCGTTCTGCCGCGGCGGTGAGACTGCCGGTTTCCGCCAGGGCCAGCAGGCAGCGAAGATGGGAGATACGCAAGAACATGAAAACAACTAATGATTTTTTGATTATTCATCAATTGTACTGATGTTTTTCCTGGAACAGAATAGCGGCCTTTCAACCACTCTGGACTGACATCATGACCACCCTGCACAACCTCGGCTTTCCCCGTATCGGCCATCAACGCGAACTCAAATTCGCTCTGGAGCGTTACTGGCGCGGCGAGGACAGCCTGGAAGAACTGGAATCCACGGCCGCCGGGCTGCGCGCACGCCACTGGGAACTGCAACAGAACGCCGGACTGGATCTGCTGCCGGTCAACGACTTTTCTCTCTACGACCAGGTGCTGGACAACAGCCTGCTCCTGGGCGCCATTCCCCGGCGTTTCGGCGACCTCGGCAAACACAGCCATGCCGATGCCGCCTTCTGTATCGCCCGGGGACGCGACGCCGAGGGCAATCCCGTGGCGGCGGGAGAAATGACCAAGTGGTTCGACACCAATTATCATTACATCGTCCCGGAACTGCGGCCGGGACAGCGCTTCCGCATCAGCAGCGAAAAACTGTTCCATGAAGTAAGCGAAGCCCGCGCCCTGGGCCACGAGGCCGTCAAGCCGGTATTGCCCGGCCCCCTGACCTGGCTGTGGCTGGCCAAGGCCGAGGAAGAGGAATTCGACCGCCTGGAATTGCTGGACAGCCTGGTGGAAACCTATGGCGGGATACTGCAACGCCTGGCCGCCCTGGGCGTGGCATGGGTGCAGCTGGACGAACCGGCCCTGGCCCTGGATCTCCCCGGCGAATGGAAACAGGCCTACGAAAGCGCCTACAGCCGTCTGCGCGCCGCGCCGGTGAAGCTGCTGCTGGCCACCTACTTCGGCCCCCTGCAGGACAACCTCCACCTGGCCGCCCGGCTGCCCGTGGACGGCCTGCACCTGGACGCCGTGCGGGCGCCCGGGGAACTGCCCCGTCTTGCCGATCACATGCCCGCCTACAAGATCCTTTCCGCCGGCATCATCGACGGGCGCAACATCTGGCGCGCCGATCTGAAGAAAATCCTCGCCACCCTGGCGCCTCTGCGGCAGCGCCTGGGGGACCGCCTCTGGCTGGCCCCCTCCTGCTCCCTGCTGCATGTCCCCGTGGATCTGGCCTCGGAAACCGGGCTGGACGAAGAACTGAAAAGCTGGCTGGCCTTCGCGGTGCAGAAGCTGGATGAACTTGCGCTGCTGAAGCAATGCCTGCGGACCGGCGCCGAGGGCTGCGGTGAACTGCTGGCGGAAAACATCAGGGCCATTGAGAGCCGGCGCCTGTCATCGCGGATTCACGACCCCAAGGTTCAGCAGCGGCTCCAGACCCTCAGCCCGGACATGGCGCAGCGCGGCAGTCCCTATGCCCAACGCCGTCCCAGCCAGATCAGCCTGCCGCTGTTCCCAACCACCACCATAGGCTCCTTTCCCCAGACGGCGGAGATCCGCCGCGCGCGTCGGGACTACCGCCTGGGCCGCCTGGACGAAGCCGGCTACCAGCGGCGGATGCGCGACGAAATCCGCGCCGTGGTGGAGATTCAGGAAACCCTGGGCCTGGACGTGCTGGTGCACGGCGAAGCAGAGCGTAACGACATGGTGGAATACTTCGGCGAACAGCTTCAGGGCTTCGCTTTCACCCGTTTCGGCTGGGTCCAGTCCTACGGCTCCCGCTGTGTCAAGCCCCCCATTCTGTTCGGCGATGTGAGCCGTCCCGCGCCCATGACGGTGGAATGGTCCCGCTACGCCCAGTCGCTCACGGACAAACCCATGAAAGGCATGCTCACAGGCCCCGTGACCCTTCTCAACTGGTCCTTCCTGCGCGACGACCAGCCCCGTGCCCTCACTTGCCGCCAGCTGGCCCTGGCCCTGCGCGACGAGGTGCTGGATCTGGAACGGACAGGAATCAGCGTCATCCAGATCGACGAGGCCGCGCTGCGCGAGGGCCTGCCCCTGCGCAAGGCGGACTGGCGAAACTATCTGAACTGGGCCGTGGAATCCTTCCGCATCACTGCGGGAGGCGTGCGGGACAGCACCCAGATCCACACCCACATGTGCTACTCGGAGTTCAACGACATCATGGCCGCCATCGCCGCCATGGATGCCGACGTCATCACCATAGAAACCTCGCGCTCACGCATGGAGCTGCTGGATGCCTTCCGCGATTTCCACTACCCCGCGGAAATCGGCCCCGGCGTGTACGACATCCATTCCGCCAACATTCCGCGCACGCAAGACATGCTGGAGCTGCTGGAAAAGGCCCTGGAGCGCATCCCCGCCGAACGCCTCTGGGTGAACCCCGACTGCGGTCTTAAGACCCGGAACTGGGAAGAAGTGAAACCCGCCCTGAAAAACATGGTGGAAGCCGCGCGCCGGCTGCGGAAGCAATACGCCGGCAAGGAACGCATGCCGGACTGATCCCGGTTCAGCCCGAAGCGTCGGCAGCGGAGCGGGCCAGCAGGCGCCGTACCTGGGGCACATGCCGGCGGCTGACTTCCAGCCGGTCATCGATGTCCGCAAAGCCTACTTCCACGCCACCGCTCGGGCGTTTGTGCAAGGCAGCTATCATACTGGGGCGCACCAGGGTGCTGCGATGGATGCGCAGCAGCTCACCCGGGAAACGCTTTTCCAGGGACACCAGGGAATCCTCCAGCAGCGCCTCGCCCTTGCGGTGCCTGGCCACCACGTACTTGCTGTCGGCGCGGAAATAGTACACATCGGAAAGGGGGATGCGCTGCACGCCACCGCGGTATTTACTGGTGATCCAGTGTTCCTCCACTTCCTCCCGCTGGGCCAGGGGACGGGTGAGGCGGGTGGCCTTTTCCAGGGCCGCTGCCAGTTTTTCCCGCCGTATGGGCTTGAGCAGGTAGTCCACGGCATGCACCCCAAAGGCCTCCAGGGCGTGTTCGCTGTAGGCCGTGGTGAAAATAATGGCAGGGGGCAGCTCAAGACGGGAAATCCGCTCCGCGGCTTCCAGTCCGTCCATACCCGGCATATGGATATCCATGAACACCAGATCGATGTCCTGTTCCTCGCACAGGCGTAGAGCCTGCTCGCCGTTCTCCGCCTCCGCCACGACATCGTTGTCCTCACCCAGTTCCGCGAGCAGGGCGTGCAGGCGCTGCCGGGCCAGGCGTTCATCATCCACCACCAACATCTTCATGCCTTATTCTCTCCTGTCACGGGAAACCAGATGCGTACCTGGTAACGGTTCTCCACCATGCCGGTGTGCATGCCCGCCTGTTCGCCGAAACGCACGGCCAGGCGCTGGCGGATGTTCTCCACGGCCATCTGGTTGCCCTGGCGGTGGGATTCATCTTTTTCATCCGCCAGGGTGTTGCTCACGGTCAGTGCCACCACGCCGTTGCGGAAACGACCGAAGATGCAGATCTCGCCGCCATCCACTGCCGGCTCGATACCATGATAGACGGCGTTCTCCACCAGAGGCTGCAGCAGCAGGGCAGGCATGGGAGCGTCCTCCGGCAAGGCTTCCAGGCTCCAACTCAGCCGCAGGCGCTGTCCCAGACGCTGCTTTTCCACCGCCAGGTACTGGCGGGTCAGCTCCAGCTCCCGGCCCACGGTGGACAGGCGGCTCTCATCACCAAGACTGGCGCGAAACAGATCCGCCAAATCCTGCAGCAGATCTTCCGCCTGGCGCGGATCTTCCGGGATCAGGCTGACCACCGTGTTCAGGCTGTTGAACAGGAAATGGGGGCGGATGCGCGCCTGCAGGGCCTGGAAACGGGCCCGGCTCTCGGCCAGCTCCTTCTGCTTCTGCTGATGGTTTTCGTACAGGTAGCGCAGAACCAGCGCCCCCAGAATGCCGCTGATGCCCAGGGTGCGGATCAGCAGATCCTCATGGGAGACGCCGGCGAAATATTCCACCGGCACCAGGCGCCCGGTCAGGAGGCCCACCAGCAGCGCCGCCAGCATGATCAGCAGCCAGGCCGCGAGCCCCGCCCGGCCATGATCCAGCCGTCCCAACCAACCCCTCAACAGGCAGATGAAGGCCGCGGCGGTCAGGCCTATCCATTGCACATAGAGGGCGCCAATGCTGAAATTCTCCCAGAAGTCATGGATATGATCAGTGGCCGCCAGCGCCAGCACCATGGCCAGCACCGTGGCGCTCACCACCACGGTCAAGATGGTGCGCAGGCCGCAAAAATCCGGCAGAAAACTTCGTGATGCGTCTGCTTTCATCCGCCAGCATCATCCGTGGTTCGCAACGCATCCAGAATTCCGTGAAAATCCAGCCTTGCCATCAGCTGTTCGAGCATGACCGCCAAACGACTGTCCTGAACACGAACATCCTCTATGACAACCATCATGTCCTCCCTGTTCAAAAGCAGGGCCTGGTCCCGAATCCGTGAACGCAATCCCTCGTCCAGGGCTGTCAGCCGCTGACGCAACTCTGCTTCCATTACCTCCAGGGTTAGCTTGCGTGCCGTGGACGCCTCCTGCTCATAAACATAGGACAAGCCAAGGTGCTTTTTCATCACCTCGAAGATGATGTCCGCGTCATAAGGCTTGACCACGAAATCATTCATGCCGGCTTCCAGGACTCTTTGCCTTTCATCATTGAAGGCGCTGGCGGTAAGCGCCACGATGATTACCTGGTCGCCACCCGGCATGGCCCGGATGGCGCGGGCGGCAGATTCACCATCCATCACCGGCATACGCCTGTCCATCCAGATGAAATCCGGGCGCCAGGAAGCAAAGCATTCCACCGCTTCGGCACCGTTCACGGCCTCCCGTGTTTCAATGCCAGGTATGGCCAGGATGCTGCTCAGCAGCATCCGGTTGTCCTGCTTGTCCTCCACGATCAGCACCTTGACATCCGCCCCACCAGGCGCGATACCCACCACCTTTTTGCTGTCCCGTTCCGTATCCTGCCGGATTTCCTGCTCATCACAGGGTTGAAAGGGCAGCCTGACCCGGAACACGCTGCCTTCTCCCAGCTTTGATTCCACTTCTGTCTCACCACCCAGCGCTTCCACGAAATTCTTGCAAATGGCCAATCCAAGCCCCGTCCCGGTTTTTTCCGACGCCTCGCCAACCTGCACGAAAGGCTCGAAGATACACTCCAGATCCTTCGCGGCCATGCCCAGCCCCTGGTCACGGACTTCCATGACCAGCTTCTCCCGTTCCACAAATACTTTCAGAGTAATGGTGCCGGAATCAGAGTACTTGATGGCGTTACTGATGAAGTTGAGCAGGATCTGTCGGATCTTTTCCGCATCAGTGAGCGCGCATGGGGGAAGATCGGGAGCGATGTCACTTTTGAGCTGCAGCTGTTTCTGCGCGGCTCTCTCCTCCATCAGACCCATGGCCTCATGAAACAGGGTACGCAGATTCACCGGTTTTCTCTCAATGGAAACCTTGCCCGCTTCGACCCGGGCCAGGTCCAGCACATCATTGATCAGGGACAGCAGAAATCCACCGCTGCGATGGATGATATCCAGTGTCTGACGATGTTTTTCCGGGATACCGGCTTCCTTGCGCAACAATTCTGAAAACCCCATGATGGCATTCAGGGGCGTGCGCAACTCGTGGCTCATGTTGGTCAGGAACATGGACTTTGACCGGCTGGCGTATTCCGCTGCGCTCTTGGCCTCGGCCAGTTTCCTGGTCATTTGCTCCAGTTTTTTCTTGTGCCTGTAGGTGGAGACGGCAAGAACCAGCAACAGCAGGATGATGCCCACAAGCGCATACAAGCCGCTGGCCTGCTGCTGAATACGGGAACTCTGTTGACGCATGATCTGCTGGTGCTTTTCGATGGTTTGCTCCTGGTTCCTGATTTTCTCATCCAGGACGGCAATGTCCTGTTTCTGCTGCTCCAGTATGCGGCTGCGGTTCTCGATTTCCTGCTGTTGCTCCACCAGCTGCCGGGAACGCACATCCAGCTGCTTCTCCTGCAGCGCCGCGCTCTTTTGCAGCGCCATGTAGCGGGAACTCAGCTCATCGAGCTGGGCAACCATGTGCTGCATATACGCTTCCTTTTGCTTGAGACTCTCCCTTTGCGCCGCCAACTTCTCCATGGTGGCGGCCAGTTCCCCGGAAACCTGCTTCAACTGTTTTTCCTTCGAGGCGACAGCCTGATTCTGCCTGGCTACTGTCTGCTCGAGCTTCTCCACCTCGGCCCGGTAAACTTCGATATCCTTCGCCAGTTTTGCATTGAGCTGCAAATAGCGGAGAAACTGCTGTTCCTGGGCCTTCATCTGCGCCAGGGACGCTTCATACAACTTGCTGACGCCAATTTCATCACCCCCGGTCAGCAGCACCTTCTCACTGACGCGCAGGCCATGGGCAGTGATATTTTCGCGATTGACCTGCAAACGTGCGCGCTTGTGCCTGTCGTAGTAGATATTGATCATGACCCGGGATTTGTCTGCCACCCCATGAGACACCACCAGTATGGGTGCCTTCTCGCCGACGGCTTCCATCACCTTTCCCATGTTGCGGGCGAAGGCCGGTCCGACATAGAGCAGCTGAACGTCATCGAGATCGCCTGGGGCCGGCAGCTTGGTCAGGCGTTTCAAGCGGATGGGCCGCTGTTTCAGGCGCATGTCCCGGGTGATCTGTTCCAGATCCTCGGCAACCCTCGTCCCCTTTTCCAGCACGGCTATGGTGAAATGCCCCAAATGCGCCTCGCCAGGCCAGGTAGTGTTTTTCGCCAGGAGGTAAACATAGGCGGCGATGACCTCGTTTGGACTCCGGGGCTTCTGGGCCGCATGCGCGACAATGGTGCTCAACAGCAGAAGCAACAGCAAGAACAGTGCCCAAGAACGGCTGGCAGCCTGTCGAAGAACGCCGTTCTCCCACAGCCTGTGTGTAGCACAGGGACATGCCACCATTTTCGATGGCTGATAGCCATTGAAAATGAGGGAGGCAGGAAACCACATTTCCCGCTTCTCTGGTTGATAAAGCCCATGGAGAGACTTTTTCAACAGCCTGTTGGACAGATGATTCATAGACACTGGCTGGCCCCTCCAGGGCCTTCTGTTGAGGCAGGATCTAAAAAACACCTAGGTGCTTTCAATGCCCGGTAACAAAAAACACTGTTGCCTTCCCCCTCCGCAAGCCAACAAGCGCACGATCCTGAATTCATGGGCCGTCCCTCCCAGGGCCGCGGAAGCATTGATATCATTTACATTTTTTCAGGGCATAGCTTTTTACATTGTATGCTATGCTCCCTCCACAGGAAATGAGCCGATTCACAATACCCATCATGGAACAGATGAGCAGATCTTTGACAATGGGCCTGGCATTGCCTCTGGGGATGGTGTGTATTCAGGCCTGGAGCGCAACCAATGATCTTCTCAGCCTGGATCTGGAGGATCTGTCCCAGATTCCGGTGCAAATCTCCACAGCCACTCTTACGGCAACCGATGCCAATACCGTTCCCGCCTCCGTTACCATCATCAGCCGCGATGACATTGTCTCCTCGGGCGCCAGAAACCTGGACGAATTACTGGAAATCTATGTCCCCAGTCTGGCCTACATGTACAAGGTTCAGGGAAACCAGTTGGGCATACGCGGCATCATCAGTGACCGGAACAACAAGCTCCTGCTAACGGTCAACGGCCGCAATATGAATATCCATGCCCGGGACGGCGGCGCCGTCAGCGAGCGCTGGTTCTCGACCCTGGGGGACATCCGGCAAGTCACCGTAATCAGCGGTCCCGGCTCCGCTGTGCATGGCCCGGGCGTCATTGCCGGCGTGATTGCCCTGGAAACCTTCGATGGCAGCAGTTTCCAGGGTACGGAAACCAGCCTCATGGGAGGCGCAGGCGAGGAATTCGTCATGGGCGAAGTCCGCTACGGAAAAAAGCTGACGGACGACCTTGGCCTGTTCCTCTACTATGGCGCGGACAAATACGAAGGCGCAGGAGATGCCCCCCACAAACTGGCCTACGACCTCGTCAACCAAAACTGGCCCGAAGGTAACAATACGCTCATCCGGGCCAATGAAGACTTTCCTTTCTTCACCACCAGTGACAATGGCAGCTTCCGGGGCAGAATGCGTCAGAAGTTCCATTCACAGATCAATGGCGAAAACTATACGGCCTGGCTGCGTTTCACCCGCAGCGGACTGGCCATTCCGCCCAACCAGGGGATCTACCGGGTCATACCACCGGAGGTCATTCGCAAATCGGGGGCTTCCAACCAGCAATGGACCTTGTTCGGCGATTACACCCAGGTGATCGACGATACCCTGAACATAAACTACTCGGCTTCCTACCTGTTGAGCGATGTTCTGCTCGACATGGGCTTCCGCGGTGGCTTGCGCAGCTGGCGGGAGGACAGTACCACCCTGCGCGTACTGATGGACTACCTGCCCGACATCCAGCACGATCTCGCCCTGGGGGTGGAATACAGCTACGACCGGTTCGGGCGGGACAGCGGCTTGTCGGCCTCCTCGGGATGGCCGCCAAAGGATGGCCATCCTTCCTCTGATGACACGACAACCTCCCACATTGGCGATCTTCCTCCGGGAAGCCGGTGGAGCAGCGAAGTGCTGTCTTTGTTCGGGGAATACCAGTGGCAGATCGACGCGCAATGGACATTGTTCGCCGGTGCCCGCCTGGACAAGCATGAGATGACGCCCTGGATGTTTTCTCCCCGCCTGGCCCTGGTCCATCAGCCGGACATAAACCAGTCCTGGAAATTTCTGTATGACCGCTCCGTGCGCCACGGTGACGACGCCGATCTCTACATGCAACAACATCTGCATCGGAACAATGGCGCGGTGGAAAAGCTGGATCATTACGAGATTCTGTACAGCAACAATCCCGGAGCGGGCCTGCATTTCGATCTGTCCGGCTACTTCATCAATCATGACGTGGTGGCCTACAACCCGGACGAGTCGAGCACGGATAATCTCGGCACGTTGAAACTCTATGGCCTGGAATTTCAGCTGGGCTATACGCAGGACAGCTTCAGCCTGCAATTTTCCCATGCCTATACCAAGCTCCTGGACTTCAACCTGACTGAAAATATCTCCGGGCAGAATATATCGGCTTCCCCCTACGGGTACGGCAACGACCTGGCCAACTGGAACAACCACATCACCAAGTTGCGTTTCGAATACCGCTTCAGCGACCGCCTGGTCTGGGCGGGTTCCCTGCGCGCCTTCTGGGGCATGCCCGGGGCCGTGGACATGGCCGACTACAACAACGACCATGACAGGCTCTCCCAGTTGCCCAGGTACAAGGATTCAAAACGGGCGTTCGAAGAAAGCCTGTATCTGAACACCAGCCTTGCCTACCAGCTCAACGACCAGGCTGCGGTGCATCTGTATTTCTACAATCTGCTGGGACTGATCGACGAAGACCTCAACAAGCGCAACCATTTTCTGCGCACCAGCCAGTACCGCGACGCGGAACCGGCCGTGGCCCTGCGCCTGGATTATCACTTCGAATAGCGCAAGGGTCGGGGCGAGGGGGCGCGGGGCAAGGGATCGGAGTCGAATCACCCCGGTGGTTGAATGCCCCCCACAACCCTCCTGATTTGACTCCGACCCCGTCCTACTCCGACCCCGTCCTACTCCCTCAGCCTCAGTCCGTGAGAGAAGCCTGAATGGCCAGAAAATCCGCCAGATTATCGGTAAAGAGATCAATGATGTCGGGATCGAACATGGATTCCCGCTGGTTCTGAATATATTCCAGAGTTCGGTCCATGGGCCAGGCTTCCTTGTATGACCTCTCATGAGACAAGGCATCGAACACGTCGGCTAGTATGACGATGCGCCCAGCAATACTTATTTCTTCTCCTTTGAGGCCATCGGGATAGCCGCTGCCATCCCAACGCTCATGATGTTGCCTGGCAATGGTGGCCGCCATCTTCAATACCGGACGCTTGGAATGCCTGAAGATCTCCCAGCCCCGTATGGCATGAGTCTTCATGATCTCCCATTCGTCAGGGGTAAAACGACCGGGCTTGTTGAGAATGGAATCAGGTATGGCCACCTTGCCCACATCATGAAAAGGCGCTGCCACATGGATGAGATCGATGCTTTCCCGGTCCAGATCATTGAGTTCCGCCAACCGCCGTGAGTACTCGGCCACGCGCACCACGTGCTTTCCGGTTTCGTTGTCCCGGGTTTCCATGAGCGCGCCCAGGGAAACGATCATTTCATTCTGGGTCAGCTCGAGTTCCCGGTTCAGCTTGCGGATTTCAGCCAACCCCTCATTCACGCGCCGTTCCAGGTTTTTCTGATAGTCGATGAGCTGAAGATGGGTCCGCACTCTGGCAACCACCTCCTGGTTGGCTAAAGGCTTGGTGATGAAATCCACGCCACCGACTTCGAAGGCCTTCATCTTGGCCTCCACGTCATCCTGGGCGCTGATGAAAATCACCGGGATGGAAGCCGTTATCGGATTTTTCTTGAGTTTCCTGGCGACCGAATAACCATCCAGGCCAGGCATGCGGATATCCAGCAGAATCAGGTCCGGCGTTTTCCGGGCAATGCTCATCAGCGCCATGTCGCCATTGACCGCCATGCGCACCCGATAGCCCTCTGTCTCCAGAAAACTGCTCAGCAACAACAGGTTCTCCCGCCGGTCATCGACGATGAGAATCTCCCGCATGCTGTCGGTGGTATCCATCCCTGCGCTCCTCAGTAAAAAATTTATTGCCTCGAATCAACCTGTAGTGTACTGAAAGAATAGGGGTCGGAGTCAAATCACTCCAAGCCATTGAATGTACCCTGCACCACTCGGATTTGACTCCGACCCCGCGAACCCGGCCACCGCTTGTCGCATTGCGACCTGAAGTATAATGACTGCCTTTATACCCAGGCGGGGACCTCATCAAAGCATTCCCCACCCAACTCAAGGTATCTATCAATGAGCGACAAGAAACTCTGGGCCGGCCGCTTCAATCAGCCCACGGACGCCTTCGTGGAAGCGTTCACCGCTTCCGTGGAATTCGACCAGCGCCTCGCCGACTACGACATCCAGGGCTCCATGGCCCACGCCACCATGCTGGCCAGACAGGGCATATTGAGCGAGGAGGAAAAGGACAGCATCATCGCCGGCCTGGAGCGCATTCGCGAGCAGATCGCCAGCGGCAACTTCCCCTGGTCCGTGGCCCTGGAAGACGTGCACATGAACATCGAGGCCGCCCTCACCGAGGACATCGGCGACGCAGGCAAGAAACTGCACACCGGACGCTCGCGTAACGACCAGGTGGCCACCGACGTGCGCCTGTGGCTGCGCGATGAGATCGCTGCCATCCAGGCCGAGATCCGCCGCTTCCAGCTGGCCCTGATCGAACTGGCCGAGCGCGAGATGGACACCATCATGCCCGGCTTCACCCATCTGCAGACGGCCCAGCCCGTGACCTTCGGCCACCACATGCTGGCCTGGTTCGAGATGCTGCAACGCGACCATGGCCGCTTTGGCGACTGCGCCCGGCGCATGAACCAGTGTCCCCTGGGCGCCGCTGCCCTGGCCGGCACCACTTATCCCATAGACCGGGAATACAGCGCCGAACTGCTGGGCTTCGACGCCCCCTGCGCCAACTCCCTGGATGCCGTCAGCGACCGGGACTTCGCCATCGAGTTCAGCGCCGCCGGCAGCATTCTGATGATGCATCTGTCACGAATGTCCGAGGAACTCATCATCTGGTCCTCGGCCCAGTTCGGCTTCATCACCCTGTCCGACAGCTTCTGCACCGGCTCCTCCATCATGCCCCAGAAAAAGAACCCCGACGTACCCGAGCTGGTGCGGGGCAAGAGCGGCCGGGTGTTCGGTCATCTCATGGGTCTGCTTACCCTGATGAAATCCCAGCCCCTGGCCTACAACAAGGACAACCAGGAAGACAAAGAGCCCCTGTTCGACACCGTGGACAACCTCAAAGGCTGCCTCAAGGTCTTCGCCGACATGGTGCCGGAAATCACCTGCAATGCCGAAGCCATGCGCCAGGCCGCCCTCAAGGGCTTCGCTACCGCCACCGACTTGGCCGACTACCTGGTGCGCAAGGGCATTCCCTTCCGCGACGCACATGAAGTGGTGGGCAAGGCCGTGGCCCTGTGCGTGGAGCGCGGTATCGACCTGACAGACCTGAGCCTGAACCAGCTGCGGGAATTCAACGACGCCATTACCGAAGACGTTTTCGAATATCTCACCCTGGAAGGCTCCGTGGCCGCCCGCAATCACACCGGCGGCACGGCACCGGAACAGGTGCGCAAGGCCATCGCCCGGGCCAGGGGCACCCTGGCATGAGCAACAGCGTCCGGGTCAGCGCCACCTTCTCCTTTCGCGGCGAACTGCTGCAACCGGAAATGCGCCTGGACCTGGACCAGGCCCTGGAACAGGGCATCACCCCCGACAGCCTCTACGCCCTCCTCGCCACGGAAAACGGCATCGACCATTATTCCTATGAGTACGAGATGCTGGAAGCCGAACCTTTGGTATTCGACAAGCCGGAAGGCCTGGCGAAGGAATACACGAAAAACGGGCGTCTGGACTGGAAAGGCCTGGAAAACGCCTGGAAGGAAACACGGCTGCTGGACAGATTCACCCATATTGCCCGTGAACACATGGATATCGAGACGTTAGAGGACATCCCCGGGCTGAAGAAAACCCTGCTGGCCATTTACGCCCTGGCAAAGGCAACCTAGGGGTCGGACTCAAATCCCACCCAGGTTGCCACAAGGAACAGAATCAGACGATTCCACGCTATCGAATCTCCCACCATCCTCCCCATTTGACTCAGACCCCAACCACCCGTCTGCCTCTTGTCCCAGGGGTCGGAGTCAAATCCCACCCAGGTTGCCACAAGGAACAGAACCAGACGATTCCACGCTATCAATTCTTTCCAACATTCTCCCCATTTGACTCCGACCCCAACCACCCGCCTGCCTCTTGGCCCAGGGGGCGGACTCAAATCCCACCCAAGTTGCCACAAGGAACAGAATCAGACGATTCCACGCTGTCGACTCTTTCCAACATTCTCCCCATTTGACTCCGACCCCGGCCACCCTCCTGCCTCTTGTCCCAGGGGGCGAAGTCAAATCAGGGCGATGTTTCGTAAAATCAACGGCTTGGGGCAATTTGACTCTGATCCCAGAAGTTATTCATAGTGCGTCCAAAGCCGCAATACTTTCACCACTTGCTCGGTTTCTAAGACCTGATAAACGATTCGATGCTGGATGTTGATGCGCCTCGAATATGCCCCGGAAAGATCACCCACCAGTTTTTCGTAGGGTGGCGGATTTTGGTATGGATTCTGTTCGATAACCTGAAGTAGCTCTTGGGCCTTATTCTTCAAGCCTGACGAAGCAAGTTTTTTCGCATCTTTTTGGGCCTGTTTTGTATAGACCAGTTTCCAATTCACCAATCAAGCTCCTCAGAGCATTCAGAAACAGGCACTTTCATCCCTTCCTTAATCGATTCCCCCATTCCTGGAATCGACATTAAATGCAGGGTTTCTGAGATGGCATTCCAATCCTCCTCCGAGACAAGAACAGCGTTTCCTCTTTTCCCTGTAATTACAATGGGTTGGTGTGTATTCGATGTTTCATCGATCAAGCTGTAGAGCTTTGACCGCGCTTCAGTGGCATTGAGAATAATCATGAATCTGACCTCCTTAGCTAAGCGTACGCCAAGGCGTACGCTTTTTCAAGCATAACATGCTTTGACTCCGACCCTGTCCACCCGCCTGCCCCTGTCCCAGGGGTCGGAGTCAAATTCCACCCTCACCGCTACAGGTAACGGAATCAGACCGTTCCACGCCATCGAATCCTTCCAACATCCTTCCCATTTGACTCCGACCCCGACGACCGCCGCAAAGTCTTATGGCAAAAAACAACCCCGGCCACTTCCATGCAACCGGGGTCTGCATTCACAAGGCTGGAACTCCTTTTCCGGCAGCGTCCTTGGCTACCCTCACCTCATTGAACACGGTTTCATTCTAGCCCCACCTGCAAACATCCACTATCAGACCTGGGCGAAATATATTGTAGGAAATGACTGACATTGCCCCAGGGCTCGGAGTCAAATTCCACCCAAGCCGCCACAGGGAACAGGATCAGACTGTTCCACGCCATCGAATTCTTCCAACATCCTTCCCATTTGACTCCGACCCCGACCACATCCCTGCGCCCGCGGCGACCGCCAGGGATGGCGGAAGTGCCGGTAATGCAGGGAGCAATTACCGGCCCTCCGTACATCCTGTACAGCGCCGCTCCTGCGCATGACCTCCAAGGATGGAGGAAATGCTGGAACTGTCAGGAACAGTTCCAGTGCCCTGCGCCCGCGGCATACCGTACATCCTGTACATGCGCCGCTCCTGCGCATGACCTCCAAGGATGGAGGAAATGCTGGAACTGTCAGGAACAGTTCCAGTGCCCTGCGCCCGCGGCGACCGCCAGGGATGGCGGAAGTGCCGGTAATGCAGGGAGCAATTACCGGCCCTCCGTACATCCTGTACATAAAAAAGGCGCCCGAAGGCGCCTTTGTGCTTAGATGCTTTGTAAAACCTATGCAGAGTTTCCTCAGAGGATATAGGCCCTTTCGTCGTGTTGAGAAAGATCCAGGCCTTCCACTTCGGCTTCTTCATCGACTCTCAGTCCAATGGTGACTTTGAGCACGAACAGGATGATGGCGCTCATCACCGCCGTGTAAACCAGCGTGGCGCCAACGCCGAACGCCTGTACCGCTACCTGGCCACCGATGCTTGAGATTCCATCGGCAAAACCCGCACCACCGAGGCTGGGCGCACAGAATACACCCGTGAGCAGCGCACCAACGATGCCGCCGATACCATGTACGCCAAAGGCGTCCAGGGAATCATCGAGCCCCAGTGAAGGCTTGATCTTGGCAACGAAGAAGAAACAGGCAAGACCGGCAGAAGCACCGATAGCCAGGGCGCCCATGGGGCCGGCGGAGCCGGAGGCCGGAGTAATGGCCACCAGGCCAGCCACGGCGCCGGAGGCGATACCCAGGGCGCTGGGCTTGCCATGAGACATCCACTCGGCCAGCATCCAGGCTACTGCCGCCATGGCGGTGGCAATCTGGGTCACGGCCATGGCCATACCAGCCGTGCCATCAGCCGCCAGCTCGGAGCCGGCATTGAAACCAAACCAGCCTACCCACAGCATGGCTGCGCCCATGAGGGTGAACATCAGGTTGTGAGGAGGCATGGCTGTGCGGGGGAAGCCCTTGCGCTTGCCAACGATGATGGCAGCCATCAGACCGGCTACACCGGCATTGATATGCACAACGGTACCACCGGCAAAGTCGAGGATACCCTTGCCGCCAAGCCAGCCGCCGTCACCCCAGACCCAATGGGCAATGGGCGCATAGACCAGCACCAACCAGAGCATGGTGAACCAGAGCATGGAAGAGAACTTCATGCGCTCGGCAAAGGCGCCCACGATGAGCGCCGGGGTAATGATGGCAAAGGTCATCTGGAAGACCATGAAAACGGTCTCGGGTATGGTGCCGGACAGGGCATCGACAGTCACACCCTTGAGGAACAGCTTGTCCAGGCCGCCCCACCAGGCACCTTCACCGCCAAATGCGATACTGTAGCCCACGACAGCCCATATCACCGTCATCACGGCGGTAATGGTGAAACACTGCATCATCACCGACAGGCCGTTCTTGGCGCGAACCATGCCTGCATAGAAAAGGCTCAGGCCAGGAATGGTCATGAACAGCACCAGGGCGGTAGCCGTCAGCATCCAGGCGGTATCGCCGGAACTGAGTGTGTCTTCAGCGGAAGCCAGTGCAGGCATCAGCCCCAGTACCGGCAGCATAAACCGCCATGCCTTTTGTTTGATCGATTTGTTGTTCACGATATACCCCTCCAGGTGATCAGAGCGCATCCGGGCCGGTCTCGCCGGTACGGATACGAATGGTTTGTTCGACTTCACTGACGAAGATCTTGCCGTCACCGATCTTGCCGGTGCGCGCCGCGTTGGTGATGGCCTCGATGACCGCATCCACCTGATCCGCGCTCACGGCGGCTTCCAGTTTGATCTTGGGCAGAAAATCCACCACGTATTCCGCGCCACGATACAACTCGGTGTGGCCCTTCTGGCGGCCAAAACCCTTCACTTCCGTGACAGTGATGCCCGCTACGCCGATTTCGGACAGTGCTTCACGCACGTCGTCCAGTTTGAACGGCTTGATGATTGCTGTTACCAGTTTCATGTTCGTTCCTCTGTCTGCTTAGAAGGATTTGGCCCAGGAAATGACGAATTTGGTGTCGTCGCTGCCGGACTCTTCCTGCGCTTTGGATACCGTCATGGTGAAATCACCCCAGTCGCCGGCGCTCTTGGTCACGTCGATCTGGCCGTGGGTGTAGTCCATGTCGCCAAACGCCTTGGTGGTATCGAAATCGTAGTGACCAATGGTGGCGCCGATGCTCCAGGTTTCGGCAACATCGAAGCTGGCGGACAGATGGTAGTAGAGATCGCCATCAGAGAAGGGGCCATCGCTGTCGGCCTGGCCGTTCAGGGTATAGGCAACGCCGGCTTCCAGGAACTTCCAGGAACCGGTCAGGCTCAGTTCGACGAAATCGGAATCTTCATACCCGGAAGTCGGGTAGTAGTAGTAGATCAGGCCGACGTCATAACCAAAATCGCCGACCTCGTTGGCAAAACCGCCGTAGAAATCCACCTCGGCGCCGGAACCGTTGCCCCAGTCGATGTTGGAGGCCCAGGTGCCCAGGTAGAAACCGCTGTCATGGGACCAGTCGATACCACCGGAAACGGCGGCATCGTCACCGGTCTGGGTCACACCACGCCACAGGTAGTTGCTGGTGACACCGATGTTGGCGCTCAGTTCGGCTTGCGCCATGGAAGTTGCGCCCAGTACGATCGCGCCGCAGGCAATGGCCAGTTTCTTCATTTTCATTTGCATTTACTCCAGGTTGTCAGTTGATAAATGAATAAACGATGGCCATATCAAGCAGGTTCCGTGCCAAAAAGATAATTAACAAAAAATACAGTGAGTTAGACATCCCCTCTGGCGCCAGAAATGGGAGCTTCCTCTCGGTTTCGCACCAAATTGGCGCAGCACCCAGAGATAGCCGCCACCTTGGTGCACGGCGAAAACAGGCCGGGAAACTGGACAACCAAATCGACCATGGTTTAGGCTCTGGGCAAATCACCCGGAAACCCCAGGTACAATGATCGATCCCAAGATTCTCGACGAACTCTCCGGCAAGGTTGCGCAGACCCTTCCCAAAGGCTTGCAGGCCATGCAGAACGATTTGCAGCACAACCTGCGCAGCGGCCTGGAAAGCGCCCTGGCCCGCTTGAACCTGGTCACCCGGGAGGAGTTCGATGTCCAGACCGCCGTACTCGCCCGCACCCGGGAGAAGCTGGAGGCACTGGAAAAACAGGTCGCGGAACTGGAGAAAATGCTGGGAAACAGATGAATACCGCTCTCCCCCTCCCCAACCCTCCCCCGCAAACGGGGGAGGGAGTGTTATGGGAGCCTGTGAGTTTACTGGCCACACCCCGCTCCCCGTGGGAGGATGTCGTAAAAGCCCCTCCCTGGGCTTTCACGACTCGGAATCGGAAAGGTGCGATTTTCCGATTCCTCCATTTTCAATGGCTTACAGCCATCGAAAATGACGATGCATCCCTGCATCGCAAAGGCTGTCGCTTTTTGCGACACCCTCCCTGGGGGAGAGGGCCAGCGTGAGGGGGAAGAAAGAATTTCGAGCTTTTTCAAACGAACTGACCAGGGAAGGTTATGTCACTCGCTACCACTTATTGCCGCGCCAGCGTCGGTATAGAAGCCCCGTTGGTCACCGTCGAAGTCCACCTGGCCAACGGCCTGCCGGCCTTCACCATCGTGGGCCTGCCGGAAAAGGCCGTGCAGGAAAGCCGCGACCGGGTGCGCAGCGCCCTGATCAATGCGGGTTATGAATTTCCCGCCCGGCGCATCACCGTGAATCTCGCCCCGGCAGACCTGCCCAAGGAAGGCGGCCGTTTCGACCTGCCCATTGCCATCGGCATTCTCAGCGCCAGCGGGCAGATACCGGCAGAGGCCCTGACGGGCAGCGAATTCTTTGGCGAGCTGAACCTCTCCGGCGACGTGCGCCCGGTAAACGGCGTGCTCCCCGCCACCCTGGCCGCCAGGGACACCGGACACAAGCTGTTCATTCCCCGGGCCAATCTGGCCGAAGCCAGTCTCGCCCAGGACGTGGAACTGTATCCTGTGGAGCACCTGCTGCAACTGAGCAATCACCTGTGCGGACGAGCCCCCATCACCCCGGAACGCCTCCCCCTGAAAACCCCGGAAACCGCGCCGGACGCCCCGGACCTGGCAGACGTGCGCGGCCAGGCTCAGGCCAAGCGCGCCCTGATCATCGCCGCCGCTGGCGCCCATAATCTGCTGTTCAGCGGCCCGCCGGGCAGCGGAAAATCCATGCTGGCCCACCGGCTGCCGGGCATCCTTCCGCCCATGACGGAACAGCAGGCCCTGGAACACGCCATGATCCAGTCCATCAGCGGACAGGATTTCGACCCCGCCCGCTGGAAACAACGCCACATCCGATCGCCACACCATACCGCTTCTGCCGTGGCCCTGGTGGGGGGAGGCAGTAATCCAAGGCCCGGAGAGATCAGCCTGGCCCACGGAGGAATTTTGTTCCTCGATGAAGTGGCCGAGTTTCCCCGGGCCGTGCTGGATGTTTTACGCGAGCCCCTGGAAACCGGCTATATCCACATCTCCCGCGCCAGCCGCAGCGCCCGCTTCCCGGCCCGCTTCCAGCTGGTGGCAGCCATGAACCCCTGCCCCTGCGGCCATCTCGGCGACCCCATCAAAACCTGCCGCTGCACGGCCGAACAGGTGGCCAAATACCAGGGCCGCATCTCCGGCCCCCTGCTGGACCGCATCGACCTGCAGGTGCAGGTTCCCGCCCAGCCCGCCGAAGCAATTCTAAATGCTGGCAAACAGGAAGCCACCAGCGCCCAGGTACGCAAACAGGTCATGGCCGCCCATCAACGGCAGCTTGACCGCCAGGGCTGCAGCAATGCCCATCTGCGCAACAGCGCTCTGGAAGAACATTGCCACCTGGACGACGACAGCCACAACCTGCTCCTCCATGCCATGAACAAACTGGGCCTGTCCGCCCGGGCCTATCACCGCATCCTGCGCGTGGCCAGAACCATTGCCGACCTGGAAGGTGCCCCGGACATTCGGCTGCCCCATGTCGCCGAAGCCATTGGCTACCGGCGCATGGACAAGGCCGGTTGAGCTTGGGATTCAAGGTTATACTACCTTTTGTATCAACTAACAGAGCATCGCCGATGACAACAATGAAGGCACTGGTAAAGAAAAACGCCGAGGAAGGGCTGTGGCTGGAGGAAGTTCCTCTGCCCGAAGTGGGCAACAACGACGTGCTCATCAAGATTCAGAAGACCGCCATCTGCGGCACGGATATTCACATCTACAACTGGGACGACTGGGCGCGCAAGACCATTCCCGTGCCCATGACCATAGGCCACGAGTTTGCCGGCACCATCGTGGAGCTGGGCGCCAATGTGGAGGGCCTGGAAGTAGGCGACCTGGTGTCCGGCGAGGGGCATATCGTCTGTGAACGCTGCCGCAACTGCCTGGCAGGAAGGCGTCATCTGTGCCCCAACACCATCGGCGTGGGGGTGAACCGCACGGGCTGTTTCGCCGAGTACCTGTCGATTCCAGCCAAGAACGTCTATCGCCCCAACACCCCCATTCCCCCGGAGGTGCTGGCCTGTTTCGACCCCTATGGCAATGCCGTGCACACCGCCCTGTCCTTCAACATGGTGGGCGAGGACGTGCTCATCACCGGGGCCGGTCCCATTGGCATCATGGCGGCCATGGTGGCGGCGCATTGCGGGGCGCGCAATATCGTCATCACCGACATCAACCCCTACCGCCTCAACCTGGCCCGCACCATCGTGCCCAAGGCCATTCCCATCGACGTGAGCAAGGAAACCATCACCCGCGACATGATGCGCGCTCTGGGCATACTGGAAGGCTTCGACGTGGGCCTGGAGATGTCCGGCTCGCCGGACGCCTTCTGCGAAATGCTGTCCAAAATGATCAACGGCGGCAGCATCGCCCTGCTGGGCATCCTGCCCAACGGCACGGGCATCGACTGGGACGACGTGGTGTTCAAGGGACTGCGCATCAAGGGCATCTATGGCCGCGAGATCTTCGAAACCTGGTACAAGGGCACCATGATGTACCAAAGCGGCCTGCCCCTGGAGAAGATCATCACCCACCGTTTTCATTACACGGATTTTCAGCAGGGCTTCGATGTGATGCGTTCGGGTGAATCCGGTAAAGTGGTGTTGAGCTGGGAGTAGGGTTTACACCCCTCACCCCCGGCCCCTCTCCCGGAGGGAGAAGGGAGAAAAACACTCACCCCGGCCCTCTCTCTCAAGGGAGAGGGAAAATAACCAAGGTAGCAACCATCATGAGTTTCGAATCGACAAGAGAAAGCCTGCAACAGGAACTTGAGACCATCCGTGAATCCGGCCTGTGGAAGGAGGAGCGGGTCATTGCCTCCCGGCAGATGAACGATATCACCCTGGCCGACGGCCGCGAGGTGGTGAATATGTGCGCCAACAACTACCTGGGCCTGGCCAGCCATCCGGCCCTGATCCAGGCCGCCCGGGACAGCTATGACCAATGGGGTTACGGCCTGTCCTCGGTGCGCTTCATCTGCGGTACGCAAAACATCCACAAGGCACTGGAGCAAAAGGTTACGGAGTTTCTGGGCATGGAGGACACCATACTCTACGCCGCCTGCTTCGACGCCAATGCCGGCTTGTTCGAAACCCTGCTGGGGCCGGAGGACGCGGTGATCTCGGATGAACTGAACCACGCTTCCATCATCGACGGCGTGCGCCTGTGCAAGGCGGCCCGCTACCGCTACCGCAACAACGACATGGACGATTTGCGGGACAAGCTGGAGGAAGCGCGTAGCAACGGCGCCCGACGCATGCTCATTACTACCGACGGGGTATTCTCCATGGACGGCAGCATCGCCCGCCTGGACGAGATCTGCGACCTGGCGGATGAATACGGTGCCATGGTGCATCACGACGACTGCCACGCCACGGGCTTCATGGGGGAGAAAGGCCGGGGCATCCACGAATACCGGGGCGTCATGGACCGGGTGGACATCATCACCAGCACCTTCGGCAAGGCCCTGGGCGGGGCTTCCGGCGGCTTTACCTCGGGCCGCAAGGAAATCATCGACCTGCTGCGCCAACGTTCCCGGCCCTACCTGTTCTCCAACACCCTGGCGCCGGCCATCTGCGCCGCCTCTCTCAAGGCCCTGGAACTGCTGAGTGAATCCACGGAACTGCGCGACCGCCTGGCGGACAACACTGCCTATTTCCGCCAGGGCATGGCGGATGCGGGTTTCGACATTCCTGAAGGCGAGCACCCCATCGTCCCGGTGATGCTGGGGGATGCCCGCCTGGCCCAGGAAATGTCACGCAAGCTGCTGGAGCGCGGCATCTACGCCATCGGCTTCTTCTACCCCGTGGTGCCCAAGGGCAAGGCGCGCATCCGCACCCAGATCTCCGCCGCCCATACCCGGGAAGATCTGGACAAGGCCATTGCCGCCTTTGCCGATACCTACCGGGAGCTGAGCTGATTTTCATGTATTTGCTGGGGGCATTTTCGATGAAAGAAAAAGCCGCTACCGTAGGTCGGACTTCAGTCCGACAGTCCTCCGTTTCGACCGCCGTTGTCGGGCTGAAGCCCGACCTACGGTCATGGCGCAATCGTGCCACCCCGGCTCATGAGAAAGTCCCCTCTCCCCTTGGGGGAGAGGGCCAGGGTGAGGGGAGAATGGAACTTCCTTACCCTCTCCCCAACCCTCCCCCGAGCGCGGGGGAGGGAGCTACTGGATGTATTTCCGCACTGAATCCTCCATGCTGCATTTCCAGAACCTGAGCCTGCGCCGGGGCAGCAAGCTGCTATTCGAGGACGCCAGTTTCCAGATTCACCCCGGCCAGAAAGTGGGTATCACTGGCGCCAACGGCACGGGTAAATCCAGCCTGTTCGCCCTGATACGGGGCCAGCTGCAGGCGGATGCCGGAGATCTGAAGCTGCCCCGGGAATGGGTCATCGCCTGCGTGGCCCAGGAGACGCCCCAGGACAGCCGCCTGGCCATGGAGTATGTGCTGGATGGCGATGCCGAGCTGCGCCGGGTGGAAAAACAGATCCGCGAAGCCGAGGCGAAAGAAGACGGCCAGGCCCTGGCCCAGCTGCACAGCCTGTTCGAAAGCATTGGCGGCTATCAGGCCCGCAGCCGCGCCGGGCAACTGCTGCACGGCCTGGGCTTTCGGCCTGGCGATGAAGACCGCCCGGTATCAGATTTCTCCGGCGGCTGGCGCATGCGCCTGAACCTGGCCAGGGCCCTCATCTCCCGTTCTGATCTCTTGCTTCTGGATGAGCCTACCAACCATCTGGATCTGGACGCGGTCATCTGGCTGGAGAACTGGCTGCGCCGCTACCCCGGCACCCTGCTGCTCATCTCCCACGACCGGGAATTCCTGGATGCGGTCACGGATCACATCGCCCACATCGAGCAAGGCCGGCTGACCCTGTACAGCGGCAACTACAGCGCTTTCGAGAAAATACGCGCCGAGCGTCTGGCCAATCAGCAGGCCGAACACGAGAAACAGCAGCGGGAGATCGCCCACATCCGCTCCTACATCGACCGTTTCCGCGCCAAGGCCACCAAGGCGCGCCAGGCGCAAAGCCGCCTCAAGGCTCTGGAGCGCATGGAACGCATTGCGCCCGCTCATGTGGACTCGCCTTTCCGCTTTCAGTTCCGGGAGCCGGAAAAGAACCCCAACCCCCTGCTGCGCCTGGAAGACGCCGCCGCGGGTTATGATGGCCAGGCGGTGGTTTCCGGCATCAGCATGAGCATCTCGCCCGGTGACCGCGTCGGCCTGCTCGGTCCCAATGGCGCGGGCAAATCCACCTTCATCAAGCTGTTGTCCGGCGGACTGCCTCTTCTGGACGGGCGCATGGAAACCGCCCAGGATCTCAAGATCGGCTACTTTGCCCAGCACCAGGTGGAACAGCTGCACCCGGAGCACTCCCCCCTGGAACACCTGATCCAGATTGCCCCCCAGGCCCGGGAGCAGGAGCTGCGGGACTACCTGGGCGGCTTCGGCTTTCCCGGCGACAAGGCTCTGGAAAAGACCGCGCCCTTCTCCGGCGGCGAGAAATCCCGTCTGGCCCTGGGCCTGCTCATCTATCAGCGCCCCAACTTGCTGCTCCTGGACGAGCCCACCAACCACCTGGATCTGGAAATGCGCCAGGCCCTGGCCACGGCCCTGCAGGACTTCAGCGGCGCCATGCTCATCGTCTCCCATGACCGGCATCTGCTGCGGGTGAG
>JALVNE010000339.1 GCA_027026755.1 Sedimenticola sp.
CATCGCAAACGCAGAAAACAACGAAGGTGCCGACGTGGATGAGCTGCGGGTCACGACCATCATGGTCGATGAAGGCCCCACCATGAAGCGCATCCGGGCAAGAGCAAAGGGCCGTGCGACCAAGATTCTGAAGCGCACCAGCCACATCACCGTCACCGTTGGCGACGAGTAAGAAGGCAAAGTTATGGGTCAAAAAGTAAATCCGATTGGAATCCGCCTGGGTATCGTCAAGCAGCATACCTCCAAGTGGTATGCCGACAGCAGCAGCTATGCTGACCTGCTCAACCAGGACCTGGAAGTTCGAGACTTTCTGAAGAAGAAACTGGCGCATGCGTCCGTTTCCCGCATTCAGATCGATCGCGCCGCCAACAATGCGCATATCACCGTACACACGGCGCGCCCGGGTCTGGTGATCGGCAAGAAAGGCGAGGACATCGATGCCCTGCGCCGCGAGGTGTCCCGCAAGATGGGCGGCCCCGTGCACATCAGCATCGAGGAAATTCGCAAGCCCGAGCTGGATGCCCAGCTGGTGGCGGAAAGCATCGCCCAGCAGCTGGAGCGCCGCATCATGTTCCGCCGTGCCATGAAACGCGCCGTGCAGAACTCCATGCGCCTGGGCGCCGAAGGCGTGAAGGTGAACATCTCCGGCCGCTTGAACGGCGCCGAGATTGCCCGGGCCGAGTGGTACCGTGAAGGTCGCGTGCCTTTGCATACCCTGCGCGCGGACATCGATTACGGCACCGCGGAAGCCGAAACCACCTACGGCATCATCGGCATCAAGGTATGGATCTTCAAGGGCGAGGTCTTCGGTGACGAAGCTCTGACGGAATCCAAGTCCGGCAAGAAAGGCAAGAAATCCGGCGGGAGAAGCTAATCATGTTGCAGCCAAAGCGTACCAAGTTTCGTAAACAGCACACCGGTCGTAACCGTGGTCTGGCCCGTCGCGGCAGCAATGTGAGCTTCGGTGAGTTCGGCCTCAAGGCCACCGGTCGCGGTCGCATCACTGCCCGCCAGATCGAGGCGGCGCGCCGCACCATCACCCGCCGCGTGAAGCGGGGCGGCAAGCTGTATATCCGCATCTTCCCGGACAAGCCCATCACCAAGAAGCCCCTGGAAGTGCGCATGGGTAAAGGCAAGGGTAACGTGGAGTACTGGGTAGCCCAGATCCAGCCCGGCCGCATGCTCTATGAGATCGAGGGTGTATCCGAGGAGCTGGCGCGTGAAGCCTTCAAGCTCGCTTCCGCCAAGCTGCCTGTGTCTACAACATTTGTAAAGCGGACGATAATGTGATGAAAGCGAGTGAACTGCGGGAAAAGTCCCTGGACGAGCTGAAGCAGGAACTGATGGAAAAGCTCAAGGAGCAATTCAATCTGCGCATGCAGAATGGCACTGGCCAGCTGGCGCGTCACCATGTTATCAAAGAGGTGCGCCGTGACATCGCGCGCATCAAGACAGTAATGAACGAAATGCGGAAGGCAGGTTAACCATGAGCGAGCAAGGCCAGACAAACCGGACCCTGCAGGGCAAGGTGATCAGCGACAAGATGGACAAGTCCATCACCGTGCAGGTCGAGCGTCGCGTGAAGCATCCCCTCTACGGCAAATTCATTCGCCGTTCCACCAAGGTGCACGCGCATGACGAGAACAACGAGTGCCGCATGGGCGACGTAGTGGTGGTAGAGCAATGCCGCCCCCTGTCCAAGACCAAGAAATGGCGTTTCGTCAAACTGGTCGAACGCGCAAACTGATTTTTCGATAAAGAAAGACTGACAACATAAGGGTAGTGTCATGATCCAGATGCAAACCATGCTGAACGTTGCCGACAACAGCGGCGCCAAACGTGTTCAGTGCATCAAAGTGCTGGGCGGCTCGCATCGCCGTTATGCCGGAGTGGGGGATATCATCAAGGTATCCGTGAAGGATTCCATTCCCCGCGGCAAGGTGAAAAAGGGCGATGTGTACAACGCGGTGGTGGTTCGCACCAAGAAAGGCGTGCGCAGGCCCGACGGCTCCGTGATCCGTTTCGACGGCAACGCGGCCGTGCTGCTGAACAGCCAACTGCAACCCATCGGCACCCGTATCTTCGGCCCGGTGACCCGTGAACTTCGCGGCGAGCGTTTCATGAAGATCATTTCATTGGCTCCCGAGGTGCTTTGAGGAATCGTCATGGCAAACAAGATTCGTAAAGGGGACGATGTCATCGTCCTGGCTGGAAAGGACAAGGGCAAGCGCGGTACCGTGCTCAAGCTGGTGGGCGAGGACCGGGTGCTGGTGGAGAACATCAACCTGGCCAAGAAGCACGCCAAGCCCAATCCCATGAAGGGAGAGCCTGGTGGCATCGTGGAAAAGGAAATGCCCCTGCATATTTCAAACGTCGCCCTGTTCAATCCCGTGAGCAACAAGGCTGACCGCGTGGGTTTCAAGACCCTGGAAGACGGTCGCAAGGTGCGTATATTCAAATCCAACGGCGAAGTCGTGGACGTCTGAGGCACAATCCAATGGCTAGGTTACAGGATCATTACAAAGAGAGCGTTGTTCCCGCGTTGATCGAGAAATTCGGTTACAAGAGCGTGATGGAAGTACCTCGTATCGAGAAAATCACTCTGAACATGGGTGTCGGCGAAGCGACGGGAGACAAGAAGATTCTCCAGAACGCGGTGGGCGACATGACCAAGATCGCCGGACAGAAGCCTGTGGTGACACTGGCGCGCAAGTCCGTGGCAGGCTTCAAGATTCGGGAAGGCTGGCCCATCGGCTGCAAGGTCACTCTGCGTGCCGAGCGCATGTACGAGTTCCTCGACCGTCTGGTGAACATTGCCATTCCCCGTATTCGTGACTTCCGGGGACTCAACCCCAAGTCTTTCGACGGTCGTGGCAACTACAGCATGGGTGTGAAGGAACAGATCATCTTCCCTGAAGTGGATTATGACAAGATCGACGCCCTGCGCGGCATGGATATCACCATCACCACCACCGCCGGCAGTGATGAGGAAGGCAAGGCCCTGCTCGAGGGCTTCAACTTCCCCTTCAAGTAACAGAGAGAGAGCCCAGGAAACCATGGCAAAGAAAAGCATGATCGCCCGCGAGAACAAGCGGGCCAGGCTGGCCGCAAAATATGCTGCCAAGCGCGCCGAGCTGAAGGCAATCATCAAGAATCCCGAGAGTTCCGTGGAGCAGATCGATGAGGCCGTGCTCAAGCTGCAAAAGCTGCCCCGCGATTCCAGCCCGGTGCGCAAGCAGCGCCGTTGCCGCATCACCGGCCGTCCTCATGCGGTGTACCGCAAGTTCGGCCTGTGCCGCAACAAGCTGCGCGAAGCCGCCATGCGCGGTGACGTGCCTGGCCTGAAAAAGGCCAGCTGGTAAGCCGCAGAACCCGGTATTGTTTGGTCGCCCGTTAGGGGGTGGCCGAAACGAAAGGGTCCGGAGCTGCAGGACTCCGTTATCCAAGTTCCAGCCGGGGTGGTGTCTGCTCGGAAAAACGCTGTAAATACATCCATGTACGCTCCGCGTCGGCATCCATGCCTCCGAGGTTTTCCGAGCAGACACCACCCCAGCTTTATCAACAACTTAAGGGCTTAGATGACGTGGTTCTGTCCGGGGCTGAAAAAGTCCTGGATTTTTTCGTAAGAATTGGTTAAAGTTACCGGCTCCCTCACCCAGGGGGCTGTATTCGTCAATGGGTATCGGACTTCGTTCCAGAAGTTGCCTGACCCGAGGAGCCTATAAACTATGAGTATGTCAGATCCGATTGCGGATATGCTTACGCGCATCCGTAATGGCCAGGCTGCTGGCAAGGTCAGCGTCACGCTGCCTGCATCCAAGAAAAAACTGGCTATCGCCAATGTACTGAAGGACGAGGGCTACATCACCGATGTGAGCACGTCTGATGTGGACGGCAAACCCGTCATGGAAATCACCCTCAAGTATTTCCAGGGCAAGCCGGTCATCGAAATGGTGAAGCGCGTCAGCCGTCCCGGCCTGCGTATCTACAAAGGGCGCGATGAGCTGCCCAAGGTGCGCGGTGGACTGGGCATTGCCATCGTATCCACATCCCGTGGGCTGATGACCGACCGCGAGGCCCGCAAGCAGGGTCACGGCGGCGAAGTCATCGCCTTCGTGGCCTGATCATCGAGGAGGCTTTCAAATGTCACGTATAGCAAAAGCTCCCGTGCCGGTGGTATCCGGTGTTGAAATCAAGCTCGATGGTCAGAAGGTTACGGTCAAGGGTTCCAAGACCAGCACCGATTTCGAGGTGCATCCGCTGGTGGAAGTAAAGCTGGAAGACGGCGAACTCCGCTTTGCGCCCCGGGATCCTGACAGCAAGTCCGGCTGGGCCATGGCGGGCACCATGCGTTCCCTGGTGAACAACATGGTGATTGGCGCCTCCCAGGGTTTCCAGAAAAAACTGCAACTCGTCGGCGTGGGTTATCGCGCGCAGGTGAAGGGCAAGGTGCTGGATCTGAGTCTGGGTTTTTCCCATCCGGTGGAGTATCCCATTCCCGAAGGCATCACCATTGAGACGCCTTCCCAGACCGAGATCGTCGTGTCCGGTACAGACAAGCAGAAGGTGGGCCAGGTAGCCGCCGAGATTCGCCGCTACCGTCCGCCCGAGCCCTACAAGGGCAAAGGTGTCCGCTATGCGGATGAGCATGTAATCCGCAAAGAAGCGAAGAAGAAATAAGAGGTTATGACGATGGACAAGAAAGCAAGTCGCATACGTCGGGCCCGCCGGGCCAGGGCCAAGATTCGGGAACTGGCCGTACACCGCCTCACGGTGCATCGCACCCCGCGGCACATCTATGCCCAGGTCATCGCGCCGGACGGCGCCACCGTGGTTTGTTCCGCGTCCACCCTGGACAAGGAAGTGCGCGCTGGCGTGGAAGGCTCTACCGGCAATGCCAGTGCCGCCGCCGTGGTCGGCAAGGCAGTGGCCGAGCGCGCCAAGGCGGCAGGCGTCGAGAAGGTCGCCTTCGATCGCTCCGGTTTTCAATATCATGGCCGCGTAAAAGCGCTGGCGGAAGCAGCCCGCGAAGCCGGGCTCCAGTTCTGAGGATTGGAAAATGGCAAATTTTGAACAAAACGCCGGTGGCGACGATCTGATTGAAAAGCTGGTGGCTGTCAATCGCGTGGCCAAGGTAGTGAAAGGTGGCCGCCAGTTTGGTTTCTCTGCGCTGGTCGTGGTTGGCGACGGCGACGGCAAGGTCGGTTTCGGCATGGGCAAGGCGAAGGAAGTTCCCATCGCCATCCAGAAGGCCATGGAAACTGCGCGCCGCAACATGAAGACTGTCAAGCTGGCCGACGGCACCCTGCAATATCCGGTCATCGGCAAGCATGGCGCGGCCAAGGTCTATATGCAGCCGGCCTCCGACGGTACCGGCATCATCGCCGGGGGCGCCATGCGCGCCATCTGTGAAGCGGCGGGCGTACACAACGTACTGGCCAAGTGCATCGGCACCAACAACCCGATCAACGTGGTTCGCGCCACCATGAACGGGCTGGTGGACATGGTCAGTCCCGAAGAAGTCGCGGCCAAGCGCGGCAAAACCGTGGAAGAAATCCTGGGGTAAGACAGTGGCTGACGCAAAGAAGATGAAAGTAAAGCTGGTACGCAGCATGAATGGCCGTCTGAAAAGCCATCAGGCCTGTGTTCGCGGACTGGGTCTGCGTCGCATGCATCAGGTGGTCGAGGTGGAGGACACCCCTTCCACCCGCGGCATGTTGAACAAAGTATCCTATATGGTACAGCTCGTGGAGGACGCATAAGATGCGCCTGAATACACTCAAGCCCGCGGACGGCAGCAAGTCTGACCGCAAGCGCGTGGGTCGTGGCATCGGCAGCGGTCTGGGCAAGACCTGCGGTCGTGGTCACAAGGGTCAGAAATCCCGTTCTGGCGGTTTCCACAAGGTTGGCTTCGAAGGCGGTCAGATGCCTTTGCAGCGCCGTCTGCCCAAGGTGGGATTCCGTTCCCGCAAGGCCAGGTACACCGCTGAGGTTCGTCTGGACGAGCTGGCCAAGGTGGCAGGTGACGTGGTGGACATGAATGCCCTGTGGGAAGCGGATATTCTGCCCCGCAGCATGAAGCGCGCCAAGGTCATCCTGTCCGGTGAAATCAATCGTGCCGTGACCGTCAAGGGCTTGCGCGCGACCAAGGGCGCCCGTGCTGCCATCGAGGCAGCCGGCGGCAAGGTAGAGGACTGAGGGACCCATGGCGCTGAATCCTGCAGCTGGTAGTGGTATACAGCTGGGGCAGCTCACCGAGCTGCGCCAGCGTTTCCTGTTCCTTCTGGGAGCCTTGATCGTATACCGCATTGGTACCTACATCCCGGTGCCCGGTGTGAATCCGGCAGCGCTGGCGGCGCTTTTCGATCAGCAGCAGGGCAGTATCCTGGGCATGTTCAACATGTTCTCCGGTGGCGCCCTCAAGCGTGCTTCCATTTTCGCCCTGGGCATCATGCCTTATATCTCCGCGTCCATCATCGTGCAGTTGATGACCTCCGTGATACCTCAGCTGGAACAGTTGAAAAAGGAAGGCGAGGCCGGCAGGCGCAAGATCACCCAGTACACCCGCTATGGCACCGTGGTGCTGGCGACCTTCCAGGCCGTGGGTATTTCCGTGGCTTTGCAGAGTCAGTCCTCCGGGGGCATGTCCCTGGTCATGGCGCCTGGCATGGGCTTCGTGTTCACGGCAGCGGTTTCCCTGGTCACGGGCACCATGTTCCTCATGTGGCTGGGTGAGCAGATCACCGAGCGGGGCCTGGGCAACGGTATCTCCATGATCATCTTTGCCGGCATCGTGGCCGGGCTGCCCGCCGCTTTCGGCAGCGTGGCGGAACTGGTGCGCAACGGCGAGATGAACGCCTTGTTCGCCCTGTTCCTGTTCCTGCTGGCCATCGGCGTCACGGCCTTCGTGGTGTTCGTGGAAAGAGGACAGCGCAGGATTACCATCAATTATGCCAAGCGGCAGCAGGGCAGAAGAATGTTGGCGGCCCAGAGCAGCTTCCTGCCTCTCAAGCTGAACATGGCGGGCGTCATTCCGCCCATCTTTGCCTCCAGCATTATTCTGTTCCCGACCACCCTGGCGCAGTGGGCCGGCAATACGCCGAACATGCGCTGGTTGCAGGATATCGTGGCCAAGCTGTCGCCGGGACAGCCCATCTACGTGGCCCTGTATGCGGCGGCGATCATATTCTTCTGCTTTTTCTACACGGCGCTGGTATTCAATGCGCGGGAAACGGCAGACAATCTCAAGCGTTCCGGCGCTTTCATCCCCGGGATTCGTCCCGGCGAGCAGACTGCCAAGTACATCGACGGGGTGATGACCCGGCTGACCCTGGCCGGCGCCATCTACATCACGGCCGTATGCCTGTTGCCCGAGTTCCTCATCGTGGGCTGGAACGTACCCTTTTATTTCGGCGGCACCTCGTTGCTGATCGTGGTTGTCGTAATCATGGACTTCATCGCCCAGGTGCAATCGCACCTCATGTCTCACCAGTATGAGGGCCTGATGAAGAAAGCTAATCTCAAGGGCCAGGGCGGCGCGGGTGTTCCCCGCTGATCCCGGCGTACAGACAGGAACGAGAAAATGAAAGTTCGTGCTTCAGTGAAAAAGATGTGCCGCAACTGCAAGATCATCAAGCGCAAGGGCGTGGTACGGGTGATCTGCACCGATCCCCGGCACAAGCAGCGTCAGGGCTGATTGGATTTGAACGAGGCTTCCGCCAGAATCCGACTTGGATTTGGAAGATCGATATTGAAAAAGTGTGATAGTTGGGATATAGTTCCGCGTTTTCGCTGGACGAATTTCCGACTGTAAGTATCAGGAGATGACAGGATGGCCCGCATAGCAGGCGTAAATATTCCAGACCGCAAACACGCGGTAATCGCGTTGACGGCGATCTATGGCATTGGTCGTTCACGCGCGGCCAAGATTTGTGAAGCTGCCGGTGTTGCGCCGGACAGCAAGATCATGGACCTCAGCGAAGAGCAGGTGGACAAGATCCGCGCCGAGGTTGCCAAGTATGTCGTGGAAGGTGACCTGCGTCGCGAGATTTCCATGAACATCAAGCGTCTGATGGACCTGGGCTGCAATCGCGGCATCCGTCATCGTCGCGGCCTGCCCCTGCGCGGCCAACGCACCAAGACCAACGCCCGTACCCGCAAGGGTCCGCGTCGTCCCATCAAACGCTAACAGCCAGATAATTCGAGAGTGTAGGTACAGGCATGGCCAAGTCCACAACCCGTTCCAAGAAGAAGATCAAAAAGACCGTGAGCGATGGTATCGCCCATATTCACGCGTCTTTCAACAACACCATCATCACCATCACCGACCGCCAGGGCAATGCCCTGTGCTGGGCGACTTCCGGCGGCTCCGGCTTCCGGGGCTCCCGCAAGAGCACGCCTTTTGCCGCCCAGGTGGCGGCCGACCGCGCCGGTCAGATGGCCAAGGAATATGGTGTGAAGAACCTGGACGTGAACGTCAAGGGTCCCGGCCCGGGCCGTGATTCTGCGGTACGTGCCTTGAACAATGCCGGTTTCAAGATCACCAGCATTACCGATGTGACGCCCATTCCCCACAATGGCTGTCGCCCACCCAAGAAACGCCGCGTCTAGTCTGGAGCATTATTATGGCAAGGTATCTCGGACCAAAATGTAAACTGATGCGCCGCGAGGGTACGGATCTGTACCTGAAGAGCCGCGCGCGTTCTGTCGATTCCAAGTGCAACATGGAGAAGTTGCCCGGGCAGACCCAGGAGCGTCGCCGTCGCCTCTCCGATTATGGCGTGCAGCTGCGTGAAAAGCAGAAGGTTCGCCGTCTGTATGGCGTACTGGAAAAACAGTTCCGCAACTACTATGCGGCCGCCGACAGGCAGAAAGGCCCCACGGGCGAGAACCTTCTGCAACTGCTGGAGCGCCGCCTGGACAATGTCGTCTACCGCATGGGCTTCGGTGCTACCCGCAACGAGGCGCGTCAGCTGGTCAGCCACAAGGCCATCGAGGTCAACGGCAAGGTGGTCAATGTCGCTTCCTACCGTGTGAGCCCCGGTGACGTGGTTTCCGTGAGGGAAAAGGCCCGCAAGCAGGTGCGCATCGCCAGTGCGCTGGCGCTGGCCGAGCAATACGGTTTTCCCGACTGGGTGGAAGTTGATGTGAAAGGCATGAGCGGCACCTTCAAGCGCCTGCCCGAGCGTGCGGATCTGCCCGCTGAAATCAACGAACAGCTCATCGTCGAACTTTACTCCAAGTAAGTCAGGAAGGTACGTTCATGGCGGATTCCGTCACAGAGTTTTTGAAGCCGCGCATCATAGGCGTGGACAAGGTCAACGACAGGCGCTCCAAGGTTTCCCTGGAGCCCCTGGAAAGAGGTTTTGGCCATACACTGGGCAATGCGCTGCGGCGCATCCTGTTGTCCTCCATGCCTGGCTGCGCCATCGTCGATGCCGAAATCGAGAATGTGCTGCATGAGTACAGCGGTATCGAAGGGGTGCAGGAAGATGTACTGGAGATCCTGCTGAACCTCAAGGGCGTGGCCATCGTCATGGAAGACCGCGACGAAGCGGATCTGACCCTCAAGGTCAAGGGGCCTGCCGTGGTCACCGCCGGCGATATCCAGCTCACTCATGGTGTCGAGGTCGTCAATCCGGACCACGTGATTGCCCATCTCACCGACAAGGGTGAACTGAGCATGGTGCTCAAGGTACGCCGTGGTCGTGGTTATGAAGCCGCCTCCAGCCGTGAAAGCGCCGCCGGGGAAGACCGTCCCATCGGCCATCTCAAGCTGGATGCTTCCTTCAGCCCAGTGCTGCGGGTGGCCTACAGCGTGGAATCCGCCCGGGTGGAGCAGCGCACGGACCTGGATCGCCTGGTCATCGACATCGAAACCAACGGCACCATCGACGCCGAGGATGCCATACGCCGGGCGGCCACCATCCTGCAGAAGCAGCTGGAAACCTTTGTTTATCTGGAAGAGACTTCGCCGGAAGACGAGGCCGAGGCCGAGCCTGAAGCGCCGGCCATCGATCCCATCCTGCTGCGTCCCGTGGACGACCTGGAACTGACGGTGCGTTCCGCAAACTGTCTCAAGGCGGAGAATATCTTCCTCATCGGTGACCTGATCCAGCGCACCGAGGTGGAACTGCTGAAGACCCCGAATCTCGGCAAGAAGTCCCTGAACGAAATCAAGGACGTTCTCGCCACCCGCGGGCTTTCCCTGGGCGTGCGCCTGGAGAACTGGCCGCCGGAAAACATACAGGAACTGGTGGCGAAATAATCGCCGCCCATTGATCTCAACCCTTTACTCAGGAAAGTCGACCCATGCGTCATCGCAAAGCCGGACGGCAGCTGAACCGAAACAGCTCCCATCGCAAAGCCATGTTCCGTAACATGGCCGTGTCTCTCATCGAGCATGAAATGATCAAGACCACCTTGCCCAAGGCCAAGGAATTGCGTCGTGTTGCTGAACCTCTCATCACCCTCGCCAAGCAGGACAGCGTGGCCAAGCGTCGCCTGGCGTTCTCCCGCCTGCGTGACAATGCCGCGGTAGGCAAGTTGTTTGCCGAGCTGGGTCCTCGTTATCAGGATCGTCCTGGCGGGTATCTGCGTATTCTCAAGTGCGGCTACCGTCCCGGTGACAAGGCGCCCATGGCCTATGTGGAGCTGGTGGACCGGCCCATCGCCGAGGATACCGAGGAAATGTTCGAGGACTGATCGACTGACGGATCGAAAGGAAAAAGCCGGGCCATGGTCCGGCTTTTTTGCGTTTTGATGAGCAGACCGGACATATTTTTCTTTACGGATTTCGGCGTACAAGGCCCCTATCTGGGGCTCATGGAAGCTGCCGTGGGCAGCGTCTGTGCCAGCGTCCGGGTGGTGAATCTCATGTGTGACGCGCCACGCCATGATCCGCGGCGCGCGGCCCGTCTGCTTGCCGCCCTGGCGCCCTGGCTGCCAGCTGATGCCATCGTGGTCGCTGTGGTCGATCCCGGGGTAGGAAGCGAGCGGGGCATGCTGGCGCTGGAAGCGGATGGCAGGTGGTTTCTCGGCCCGGACAACGGCCTGCTCTCCCTGGTGGGGCGATCCGCAGCGCACAGACGGCTCTGGGCATTGGAAGCCGAACCGGACGCTCCCTTGTCCGCCAGTTTCCACGGCAGGGACGTATTCGCGCCCGCCGCCGCGCGGCTGGCCTGCGGGATGCGTCCCCGGCTGAAGTCCCTGGGGCAGACCGCCATTGTCGGCGAGGATTGGCCGGCCACGCTGCCGGAGGTCATCTACATCGATCATTTCGGCAATGCCATGACAGGCATTTTCCCGGCGGATCTGTCACCCTCCGGGGCGCTGGTGGTGCAGGGGAAAGAGATCGTCAGGGTACGAACCTTTTCTGATGTGGCGCAGGGGGAGCTGCTCTGTTATGAAAATTCCCTGGGGCTGATGGAGATTGCCGTCAATGGCGGCAGCGCTGCCAGGAGGCTTGGGTTGTGCATCGGCTCCCCAGTGGGATTGTCTCCGGGATGAGTCCCCAGATTATTCCTCTCGTCACCTTCTCGATGCCGTTCGTCTGCCCGAACGCGGGTAATGTGGAAATTTGGCGGTTGCTGGGCTACTATCAAGCCCATGAGGCTATTATTCTTCATTGCTGCGTTGTTTTCCTGCGCCCTTGCCCAGGGGGAAATCTACAAATGGGTGGATGGTGAGGGGAGCGTGCACTATGGGGATCAGCCGGAAACCTCGACCGCCAGGCCTGTAAGAAATCTCCCGCAACTGTCCACCTATGCGCCGGCACCGGCACCGGCACTGGAAAAACAGGAGGCAGCGCCGCAAGACACGCCGGATGCCGGTGCCGGCTCGCCCCAGGCCAGTGCCCAGGGTTACCGGAGTATCAGCATCGTCAGTCCGGAAAATGGCGGCACCGTGCGCAGCAGTCCGGGAAATGTTCCGGTTTTTATCGCCCTGGCGCCGGTGTTGCACGACGGGGATTACATGAAGGTCATTCTGGATGGCAAGACCGGCAGCAAGAAGTACCGGAAGACGGCCATTACCCTGAATAATGTCTCTCGGGGCGAGCACAGGATTGCCGTTGCCGTGTATGCCAAGGACGGGAAAAAATTGTTGCAGTCGGAAACCTTGACGTTCTTTCTGCACCGCACTATCGGGAAGCGCACGAAAAAGGATCCGCCGCCAGCCCCGGATGGTTCCCCGGACGAGCCATATTCGCCGCCCCCGCCCGGGGATTACCACCCCCCTGGCCCTTCAGGCTATGGGCCGCCCCCGCCACCGAGCTATTCCCCTTCTCCCAAGTCCTGAACCAGGGCGGCAGGGGCTTGCGACCTGCGACAGTCGGGAGCGGCGTATTTCCAATGAAGAATGACGGGCAGAACGAATACCCTGGGGGTATGGCTGCGGCAATATTGTCCCACCAGGTGACGTCCCTGATCCTGTTCGATCAGGATCTGAAAATCCTGTACATGAATCCGGCGGCAGAGATGCTGCTTTCCGTCAGCGCCCGTATGGTGCGGGGCCAGTCCATGGCCCAGGTGATGCGCTGCTCCAGGGATGTGTTCGAACAGCATCTCAACACTGTGATCGAGAGCAACCAGCCTGTCACCGAGCGGGGTATTTCCCTCTCTCCTCCTGATGGGCATTCCATTACCGTGGATTGCACCCTGGTGCCAGTGGAGCTGGAGGGGGGGCGGACCTGCGTGCTTGCGGAGATACGCAGGGTGGACCGGCAGCTGCGCATGACCCGCGAGGAACAGCTCATCAGCCAGAACCTGGCAACCCGTGATCTCATTCGGGGCCTGGCTCATGAGATCAAGAATCCCCTGGGAGGGGTGAGAGGGGCGGCGCAGTTACTGGCCATGGAGCTGCCGGAGGATTCGGAACTCAGTGACTATACGCGCATCATCCTGGAGGAGGTGGACCGGCTCAAGTCCCTGGTCGATCAGATGCTGGGCTCGCGGCAGCTTCCGGTAATGCGCAGCGTTAACATTCACCACATCCTGGAGCGTGTATGCACCATCGTTGCATCCGATCCCGAACATTCCATCCAGCTTGAACGCGATTATGATCCCAGCATTCCCGAGTTGCAGGGAGATGAGGGTCAGCTGATCCAGGCCATCCTGAACATCGTGCAGAACGCCGTGCAGGCCACGGCCGAGGGTGGCAGGGTGTTGCTGCAGACGCGCGTGCTGCGGCAGTTCACCCTGGCCAGCGTGCGGCACCGCCTGGTGTTGCAGCTCAATATCATCGACGATGGGCCGGGCATTCCGCCGGAACTGCAGGAGCGGGTTTTCTACCCCATGGTCAGTGGCAAGTCGGAAGGAACCGGGCTGGGGCTGTCCCTGGCCCAGTCCATGATCAACCGTCATGGCGGTTTGATAGAATTCACCAGCAAGCCCGGCAGGACCGTGTTCACCATCTATCTTCCCCTGGAGCAGAACCATGACTGATGCCGCGATGATCTGGATTGTGGACGACGATCGCTCCATACGCTGGGTCCTGGAGAAAGCCCTGTCCAAGGCCGGGTACGACACCAGGGGATTCGAGCACCCGGCGGATCTGCTCAAGGCCCTGGAATCCTGGGAACCGGCCGTCATACTTTCCGATATTCGCATGCCGGAAATGGATGGCCTCACTCTGCTGGGCAAGGTGCACGAACGGCACCCCGGACTGCCGGTGATCATCATGACGGCTCATTCCGACCTGGACAGCGCGGTGAAGGCCTATGACGTCGGTGCTTTCGAGTACCTGCCCAAGCCCTTCGATCTGGATGAGGTCGTGGATCAGGTTCAGCGGGCGGTGGCCAGTCGGGAGAAAGGGGATGCAGGTCCGGACGAACCCCTGGATGACAATACCGGGATCATTGGCGAGGCGCCTTCCATGCAGGGGGTGTTTCGCGCCATCGGGCGTTTGGCCCGGTCCAACATTTCCGTGCTCATCAATGGCGAGTCTGGCACAGGGAAGGAACTGGTGGCCCGGGCCTTGCACCAGCACAGTCCCCGCGCCCAGCAGCCCTTCATTGCCCTGAACATGGCGGCCATTCCCCGGGAACTCATGGAGTCGGAGCTGTTTGGACATGAGAAAGGCGCGTTCACGGGCGCCCAGTCCCGCCGCGTCGGTCGTTTCGAACAGGCAGAGGGGGGCACCCTGTTTCTGGATGAAATCGGCGACATGCCGCCGGAGGCCCAGACGCGGCTGCTGCGGGTGCTGGCAGATGGTGAGTTCTACCGGATTGGAGGCGTCAGCCCCATCAAGGCGGATGTACGCATCATTGCGGCCACCCACCAGGATTTGGAGGCGCTGGTGGCCCAAGGGCGTTTTCGCGAAGACCTCTTTCACCGCCTGAATGTCATCCGTATCCGGATTCCCCCGCTGCGGGAACGGCGGGAAGATATCCCGCTGCTCATGAATCACTTCCTTTCCAGGGCGGCCGCCGAGCTGAATGTGGAGGCCAAGACCTTGCGTGACGATGCCCTGGCCAGGCTGAAGGCCTTCTCCTGGCCAGGTAACGTGCGGCAGCTGGAGAACACGGCCCGCTGGCTCACGGTCATGGCGTCCGGGCAAGAGATTCATGTGCAGGACCTGCCGCCGGAAATCCTGGATAAGGCAGAAGGCGAGGTTTCCGGCCCTGCAGGGAGCGGAGACTGGAAGTCCGTACTGGGCACCTGGGTGGAGCAGAGTCACGCTGCCGGCAGGGAAGGCCTGCTGGCGGAGGTGGAAGCTGCCATGATCCAGGCCGCCCTGCAGGCAACGGGCGGCCGCCGGCAGGATGCGGCCCGGCTGTTGGGATGGGGGAGGAATACCCTCACCCGAAAATTGAAGGAACTCGAAGGTTCCTGAAATTTGCTGGCCCGGCTACCATTTCCATGGCTTGAGCAGGGCGATGACCAGCGCCAGCACGGCTAGAATGAGAAAAAGCTCGATAAACATGACGACGAGGGTGTAGAAGTGGATCTGACCAGTATCGAATTGCCTGGCTCCATCATAACGGATATCAGGGTGCTGGATGAGGAAGTGCGGGTGCGCTTCGAGCCGGCCTATCTCATCAAGACCATGACGGGTTCCGATGAACGCACCCGCTGGCGCCAGAACATTGAACTGGTTTTTGACGATGGCGAGCTGCTGGAAGGCGGAACCATCGTTCTTCCCGCCACCTGCAGTGGGGGCGATGTGGGCGAAAACATCTATACCTACCGGGACATGGTCCCCATTCCCCTGGAAAGCCGCGGCCGGGCGCATTGCGACCTGAGGCTGGAGGGCAGCTCCCTGCGCATAAAAGTGGAGGCCGAGGGGGTTCGCCTGGAGCGGGAAGGCCTGCCAAAGTATATCGAGCATCTGCGGAACTGATATCCTGTCGGCCGGGTTAATGTCATGCTCCAGGTGCCTTCTTGTTCTTGCGCAAGCAGGGGCGTGGAAAAACGGCGTTTTTCAATTCACCGTCAGTCGATCTCGAGCAATTGCCTGGTTTGCTTCAGGGCCTGTTCCGCATGGGGGCGGAGTTCGGTCACCAGTATGCTGTTCGGGCTGTCCAGCCCCAGCCGGCGCAGAGCGGGGATCTGTGGCAGGGGAGGTGGTGGAGCCATGCTGTCGTCCTTGCGGGAGATTTGCGCGCAGGCCCTTGCGGCAATGACGATATCGGTCACCGTGGGCTGGCTTCCGCCATGATCGTGCATCCACTCCGTGGAGTCACATATGCGCTGTGACAGGGTATGGAAGATGTTCCAGTGGGACAAAACCATCCTGCCTGTTTCCTTGCCGAACATCAGGATGCAGTCCTGCAACTCCTGTACCGTTATTTCCCGATAGAAATTATAGGCGTAACTGATGATGGTCAGTTCGCCGGTATTGTGCAGCAGACCTGCCAGTTGTGCTTCCTCCGGGTGCTTCATGCCCAGTTTTCCGGCAAGCTGCCTGGCAACGGCAGCAACCATGATGCTGCGTTCCCAGGCGTTGCGAAAGGCTTCCTGCAGCAGGAGAGTACGGGGGTCGCGGGATTCCCGGAACAGGTTCATGAAGGTCAGCTTGTGCACCTTCTGTATGCCCAACTGAAAGATTGCAGCATCGATACCGGTAATGGCACTGCCCGGACGACCATGGAGTTGGGCGGACTTCAGCAGCTTCAGGGAAAGCACCGGATCCAGCATGGCCATGCCGGTGACTTTTTCGTTGCCCCGTGCTTCTTCCAGTATCTTCTCGCTGATGCCCAGGGCGACAGGATGCCAGGACAGAAGCAACAGGGCCTGTTTGTGCAGATCCTCGTAGATATGGGCAACCATCTGGGTGGAGAAATCGGCGTTTTCCTCGCTGGTTTCTTCCACCAGGTAATGAGAGGAGGTCATATCCGACGAGTCGTCCGCTTCGGTCAACTCATCCAGCAGCTCATTGCTGATTTTCAGGTACTGTACCGGTGTCAGGGCCGTCACTCTGTATCTGCTGGGGCGCAGGCGTGACAGGGGAGAACGTGAAGAGGGGTCCGTGTGTTTGATGACTCTTTGCCGTCCGTCGGCGGCCTCCAGCAACACATTACCCTTGAGCAGGAAAATGCTGCTGTTCTCCGTGTCGCCGAGATCCATGAGCATGCCTTTCTTTTTGGCGCGCAACCACTGCGCATGTTCCAGGATTTCCTCCAGCTGATCCCGGTCCAGGTCTGCCAGGGGCGAGAACCGGTGCAGGGTTTCGATGGATTGGATGTCCTTGTCTTTGTGTCTTGGCATGTTGTCGGTCAGGAAATCCTGGTGTCCAGGGGTTCAGGAAAGCCAGGCGTTCGGCCGAGCGGCGCTCCCTCACGATGGCGAAAAACAGTGTTTCTCATCTCCATTCAGCACCCACATTTCGCTGCCGCTGGCGTGTTCAGCCGCAGACTTCCCGTCAGCTGTTCCACGCTGGCCAACCCGTGCCGGTCGAGATAGTCGAGAATGCCCTCGTTTATTCTATTGCATATCAGGGGGTCGTAGAACAGGGCCGTGCCCACGCCCACGGCGCTGGCGCCGGCAATGAGAAACTCGATGGCATCCTCCGGGCCGTTCACGCCGCCCTGGCCGATGATGGGGATGCCATGCTCACGCGCGACCTGGTATACCTGGTGCACCTTGAGCAGGGCCACCGGCTTGATGGCGGGGCCGGACAGGCCGCCCTGGTTGTTGCCGATGACCGGAGCGCGGCTCTCGATATCGATGGCCATGCCCATCAGCGTATTGATTACGGCAAAGGCGTCCGTGCCTGCCTCTATGCAGCGTTTCGCGTTGTAGGCGATGTCCGTCTGGTTGGGTGACAGCTTGGTGATGAGGGGCTTGTTGGTGACCCGGCGGCAGGTTTCCACCACCCGGGCAGACATCTCCGGGTCATTGCCGAAGGCCACGCCGCCTTCCTTTACGTTGGGGCAGGAGATGTTGATCTCGATGGCATCGATGGGGGAATCGTCGAACTTGCGCGTGACTTCCTCGTACTCTTCCAGGGTGGAGCCGGAAACATTGGCGATGAAGCGGGTTTCCTCGAAATCCAGCTTGGGCAGGATGTCGCTGATGACCTTGTCCACCCCCGGGTTCTGCAGCCCGATGGCATTGAGCATGCCCCCCGGGGTTTCACAGACCCTGTGCGGCATGTTTCCCGGCCTGGCGCTGCCCGTGGTGCCCTTGAGACAGACGGCTCCCGCATCCCGGTTGGAGAATCCTTCGATACGGGTGTATTCTTCGCCGAAACCGACGCAGCCGGACAGCAGCACCAGGGGCGTCTGAAACATCATGCCGCAAAAATCCACGGCCAGTCGGGGGTCGCTCATTCGGATCTCCAGGAAGAATCACTTGTTCCACGTTGTATTGTATCAGCCAGAGATACCGCCAAACACGGGAAATATCATTCGCTTGTGCGCCAATACGGGGTGCAGCCTGCACCTGATACAGCCCCTGGGATTCGAGCTGGACGATGCCCGCCTGAAGCGTGCCGGGCTGGACTATCATGAGTTCGCCAGCGTTCGGTTACATGCCTCCTGGGACGCTTTGCTGAAAACCCTGGAGCGGCCCCGGGTGGTGGCATTCAGTACCAAGTGTGCCGCTTCCCATGCGGATTTCAGCTATGCCCCCGGTGACCTGCTGCTGTTTGGTCCGGAAACCCGGGGGTTGCCACAGGATATTCTCCAGTCACTGCCGCCATCGGGTTGCCTGCGGGTGCCCATGTTGCCCGGCCAGCGCAGCCTGAACCTGTCGAATGCCGTGGCGGTGGTGGTCTATGAAGCCTGGCGGCAGCAGGGCTTTGCCGGGGCGAAGAAAGACTGAGCGGGGCTCAGGCCGTTTCCGGTTTCTGCTCCCGGCCCAGCAGCGCCTTCACGGCAGAAGCGGGGTCCATGCCTTCATAGATGATGCGGTACACGTGCTCAGTAATGGGCATTTCCACGCCAAGGTTCTTTGCCCTGGTGTGGAAGTCCCGGGCGGCGGCCAGGCCCTCCACCTCCTGACCGATACGTTCGCGTGCCTCCGTTATGCCCAGTCCTTCGGCCAGGGCCAGGCCCATGCGCCGGTTGCGGGACTGGTTGTCCGTGCAGGTCAGAACCAGGTCCCCCAGTCCGGCCAGGCCCATGAAGGTGTCGTGCTGACCGCCCAGGGCCAGTCCCAGGCGGGTGATCTCCGCCAATCCCCGGGTGATGAGGGCAGCGCGGGCATTGGCGCCAAAACCCAGGCCGTCGGACATGCCGGCGGCAATGGCCATGACGTTCTTGGCGGCGCCTCCCACCTGCACGCCGATGATGTCGTCCGAGGTATAGGCGCGGAAGGTATCCCCATGGAGATAGTCCGCCAGGCGGATGGCGTGTTGTGGATTGCTGGAAGCCACGGTGACGGCAGTGGGCAGGCCTTTTGCCACTTCCATGGCGAAGGTCGGCCCGGAAATCACCGCCAGATCCGCTTCGGGAAACTGCTCCCGGGCGACCTCGTGCAGCAGGCGCAGGCTGGCGGGCTCCAGCCCCTTGGTGGCCCAGCTCAGAGAAGTGGGCGTGGGGGAAATCGCGCTGACCTGGCGCAGGACGCTGGCAAAGGCGTGACTGGGCACCACCACCAGGATCTCGTCGGCGCCTTCCATGCTCCAGGCCAGATCAGAGGTGGATGTCAAATTATTGGGAAAACGAATGCCGGGCAGGAAATGCCGGTTCTCCCTTTCCTCCTGCAGCCGCGCCGCAGCCTCCGCCTCATGGCCCCAGAGCCGGATCTCGTGACCGTGTCGCGCAAGCAGTACGGCCAGGGCCGTGCCCCATGAGCCCGCCCCCAGCACCGCGATTCGCGCCCCCAGTGCCATGCTCGGACTTCCTCAGTGTTCCGCGGAATCGGCTTCCTGCTTCTGCTGCTGCACTTGCTGGGCGTACAGGGCTTCGAAGTTCACCGGCGCCAGCAGGAACTGGGGGAAGCTGCCGCGTACGATGAGGTCGGAGATGACTTCACGGACATAGGGAAACAAGGTGTTGGGGCAGAAGATGCCCAGCAGGGGGCCCATTTCCTCTTCGGGGAGGCCTTTGACGAGAAAGACACCGGCCTGGGTCACTTCGGCCAGAAAGGCGGTCTTGTCTTCGATCGTGGCAGTCACGGTCACGGTGAGGGCGACTTCGATGTTGCCTTCGCCCAGATCTTTGATGGCATTGTTCAGATTGACGTTGATCTGGGGCTTCCATTCCTGCATGAAGATCTCCGGTGAATTGGGAGTCTCGAAGGAAATATCCTTGGTGTAGATGCGCTGAATGGAGAACTGACGCTGGGTTTCTTCTGTCATTTTGATCTTTCCTGAATTGCTGCGTTGTCGATAACTGCCGGGCCTGGAGCCCTGGCCTTATTTGCGTTTGATGGGCAGTCCCGCGCTCTGCCAGGCCATCATGCCGCCGCGCAGATTGTGCACGTCCTTGAAACCGGCCTTCATGAGCATCTTGCAGGCCATGGCGGAACGGGAGCCGGAACGGCAGGCGACGATGATGGGCTTGTCCTTGTATTTCTCCAGTTGCTGAATCTGCTTGGCAAAGCCGTTCAGCGGAATATTGATGGCATTGACCACATGGCCCTTGTTGAATTCCGCAATGGAACGCACGTCCACCATGATACCGTCTTCATGGTTGATGAGGGCGGTGCTCTGCAGGGCGTCCACGGCGGACTTGTTGACGGGGTCGAAGAAGATGTTCCAGATCAGCGCGCCGGCCAGGGCCACGAAGGTGATGACCAGTAGGGCGTGATTGGAAATGAATTCTGCCAGTTGTTCCATCCGGGTCTAGGCTCTTGCGGAGAAAGGAGCGTGATTATAACGCAACTCTCAGGAGAATGAGGATGCTACACCGGAAGGCTGACAGAATCCGTGCCTGAAGCGGCTTCAGTGTGCGTGGGTGCAGAACACCTCCCGCATCATGGCGATGAGCTGCAGGGTGCGGCTGTCGGCCACCCGGTAGAATACCCGGTTGGCGTCCTTGCGGGCGTCCAGTATGCCTTTTTCCCGAAGTATGGCCAGGTGCTGGGAGATGTTGCTCTGGGAGGAGCCCACCTTCGAAACGATGTCATGCACGCTGACCTCGTCCTCTCCCAGGGTGCAGAGAATCTTGAGTCTCAATGGATGAGACATGGCCTTGAGGGCGCGTGATGCGCGTTCGATATCGCTGTCGTCCTGTATCAGCGCCATGCTGTCACCGAATTCCTGGATCTTGTTTCTCTGGGAGGAATGCCTGTCTTTCACGAATGGCCTCTCGAGTAATATCAATACATGCTTGATTAAGAAAACAATAATACACTGTATTTGTTCGAGAAATGCAAGGGAATTTTTCATGGCGGGTTCCGGGAGACGGGATCAGGGACCAGAGAACCAAGTTCGGGGGCGAATTCTGGTAAAATGCCCGCCCATCATTGGTTTTTGGCTTACACGCGAACTGGATTTCTGACATGAACGATACTCCCCGCCCTGTTGTACTCATCATTCTGGACGGCTGGGGATTGCGTGAGGAAGCGGAAGACAACGCCATTGCGGTGGCCCGCACGCCGGTCTGGGACCGCCTCTGGGCGGAATGTGCCCATACCACCTTGGAGACTTCGGGGTCGGCCGTGGGCCTGCCCAGCGGACAGATGGGCAACTCGGAAGTGGGGCATCTCAACCTGGGCAGTGGGAGGGTGGTGTACCAGGAATTCACCCGCGTAAGCCGTTCCATTCGCACGGGTTCCTTCTTCACCAATGCCACCCTGGTAGAGGCTGTGGACATTGCCGTGGACAACGACTCCGCAGTGCACATTCTGGGGCTGCTGTCTCCCGGCGGGGTTCACAGCCATGAAGAGCACATTCACGCCATGGTGCGCCTGGCGGCTCAGCGGGGGGCGAAGAAGATCTATGTGCATGCCTTTCTGGATGGCAGGGACATGCCGCCCAAGAGCGCCATGTCTTCCCTCGAGGCCATGGACGAGGTCTTTGCCGAAGTGGGGCATGGACGCATTGCAAGCATCATCGGCCGTTACTACGCCATGGATCGTGATCATCGCTGGGAGCGCATCCAGAAAGCCTATGACCTGATTACCCTGGGAGAGGGAAAATACACGGCAGCCAGTGCCGAGCAGGGCCTGGAAATGGCCTATGAGCGCGGAGAGACGGACGAGTTCGTGGATGCCACAGCGATTGTGCCCGAAGGAGAGGCGGCCGTGCAGGTGCATGATGGGGACGTCATCATCAATATGAACTACCGCTCCGACCGCGCCCGGCAGATCACCCGCGCCTTCATCGAGGAAGACTTCGATGCTTTCCAGCGCAAGGTGGTGCCCAAACTGGGCAGCTTTGTCAGTCTCACTGAATACAATAAAGAGTGGGATATTCCTGTGGCCTTTCCCGCCGAGCGCTTGAAAAACGTGTTTGGCGAATACATTTCCCGCCTGGGTCTGCACCAACTGCGCCTGGCGGAAACGGAAAAATACGCCCATGTGACTTTCTTCTTCAATGGTGGCCGGGAGCAGCCTTTCGAGGGCGAGGATCGTATCCTGGTACCTTCGCCGGACGTGGCCACCTATGATCTGAAACCCGAGATGAGCGCCCCGGAAGTGACGGATCACCTGGTTCGGGCCATCGAAGACGGCAAGTACGATGCCATCATCGTCAACTATGCCAATGGAGACATGGTGGGGCATACGGGAGTATTCGAAGCTGCCGTGCAGGCAGTGGAAACCCTGGATGAATGCCTGGGACGGGTGACCCGGGCGCTGCACAAAGTGGGGGGCGCCATGCTCATCACCGCAGATCATGGCAATTGTGAAAAAATGCTCGACGAGGAAACCGGTCAGCCCTATACCGCCCATACCACCACGCCAGTACCCCTGGTCTATGTCGGCGAGCGCCCGGCGCGGCTCATGAGCGGCGGGTCCCTGTGCGATGTGGCACCCACCCTGCTTAAGATCATGGGCCTGCCCCTGCCTCCGGAAATGACGGGTCATCCCCTGCTGGAGTACCTGGACGAGGACCAGGAAAAAGAATCTGCGTGATGGGCTGGCGGGTTGCGGTCGGCTGCCTGTTGTTGATCCTGTCTGCCGGCGCCGCGCCGGAACAGGCGAGCGGGGTAGAAGATGTTCGCCAGCACCAGGAACAACGTGAACGCCTGCGCCAGCAGATCCGCCGCCTGCAAGCCGACATCCGCCGTGACCAACAGCGCAAGGACAGCCTGACGGCGGAACTGGCGGACAGGGAAAGGGAAATCGGTAAGCTGTACCAGCAGCTCAGAGCCCTCGATGAACAGGCCCGGCGGCTGGAGGAGCAGCTTGCCCAGGCGCAGGCCCGGCGACAGCAGCTCGATGAAAGCATGCGGCAGGATGCGGACCGGCTTGCCCGCCTGTTGCGCTCGGCCTACCTGACCGGTCGTCAGGAGCGTCTCAAGCTGTTTCTCAACCAGCAGGATCCGGCCGTGCTCAGCCGCATACTTGCCTACCATGACTACATCAGCCGGGCGCGTGCCAGCCAGTTGCGCAAGCTGCGCGCCGATGCGGACGCACTGCGGCAGCTGACACAGGACATTGCCAGGCAGCAGCAGGAGCTGCAGCAGGCCCGGCTGCGCCAGCAGGAGCATACCCGGGAGCTGGAGGCCAGACAGCAGGAACGCCGCCGCTTGCTGGCCAAAATCGAAGACAGCCTCTCGGAAAAAGGCCGGAAGCTGGCGCACTGGCAGGAAGACGAACGCCGCCTCGGTGAGCTGCTGGAGCAGATAGAGTCGGCCCTGCAGAATCTGGATTTCCCCGAACAGAAAGGGTTTCGTGAAAGCCGAGGAAGTCTTCCCTGGCCCCTGCGCGGCAGGCTGCTGAAGCATTTTGGCGCAGAGAAAATCGGCAACTTGCGCTGGGACGGGGTTATAATCGGCGCCAAGGCAGGCGACAGCGTCCGGGCGGTTCACGCCGGGCGGGTGGCTTGGGCGGACTGGTTGCGCGGCTATGGTCTGCTGATGATCCTCGAGCACGGTAACGGTTTCATGACTTTGTACGGCAACAACCAGAGCCTGTTCAAGGAAACCGGCGACTGGGTGGAGCCCGGCGAGGTCATTGCCCAGGCAGGTGACGGACGCATGGATGGGAATGCCGGAATCTATTTCGGCATCAGGCACAAGGGCAGGGCCCTCGATCCGGTGCGCTGGTGCCGCAGGCGTAAGTGAGTGGGTTAATTGAGAGACAGGATATGCTGATATGAACAGAGGGGCGTCATGGCTGGTTTTGTGGATGGTTGCGGGCTTGTTGCCCCTGTCTGCGCTGCTGGCCAAGGAACCCCCCGTCGAAGAAAAAGGGCTGCCCCTGAAGGAGCTGCGTATCTTTGCCGAAATCTTCGGTCGGGTGCAGCAGGATTACGTGGAGCCGGTCACGGATCGTGAACTGCTGGATCACGCCATTCGCGGCATGCTGGAAGGCCTGGACCCCCATTCCGCCTTCCTGGATGAAAAACATTTCAAGGAACTGCAGGAAGGCACCAGCGGCGAATTCGGCGGCCTCGGGATAGAGGTTGGCATGGAAAATGGTTTCATCAAGGTCATTTCCCCCATCGACGACACCCCGGCACAGAAAGCCGGCATCAAGGCCGGTGACCTCATCATCCGCCTGGATGAAAAACCCGTGCGGGACATGAGCCTGAGCGAGGCCATCAAGATCATGCGGGGCAAGCCCGGCACCTCCATCACCCTCACGGTACAGCGGGAAGGTGAGCACAAGCCCCTGGTATTCAAGATCGTTCGGGCCGTTATCAAGCAGGGCAGCGTCAAGTCGCGCATGCTGGCGCCCGGCTTTGGTTACGTGCGCCTGACCCAGTTTCAGGCGCCCACGGCGGAGGACATGCTGGCGGCGATACGCAAGCTGGAGAAAGAGAACGGAGCACCTCTCAAGGGCATGGTGCTGGATCTGCGCAACAATCCCGGTGGGGTGCTGCAGGGGGCGGTTGCGGTGAGTGATGCCTTTTTGGAAGATGGCCTGGTGGTCTATACCCAGGGGCGCGCGGAAAGTTCCGCCCTCAAGTTCCATGCCCGCCCCGGGGACGTGCTCAACAGCGCGCCCCTGGTGGTGCTGGTGAACGAGGGGTCGGCCTCGGCGTCAGAGATCGTCGCCGGCGCCTTGCAGGATCACAAGCGGGCGGTCATCATGGGGCGCACCACCTTCGGCAAGGGTTCGGTGCAGACCATCATTCCCATCAGCAGCAAGATCGCCATCAAGCTCACCACGGCCAGGTATTACACGCCCAACGGGCGTTCCATCCAGGCGGAAGGCATACAGCCGGATATAGAACTCAGCAAGGTCAAGCTCAAGGAACTCAAGAAAAGCCTGTTGCAGGTGAAGGAGGCAGACCTGGCGGATCATCTCGCCAATCCCCACAGTGGCGACAAGACCCGCAAGGGGGAGAAGGCAAACGATGGGAAAAAGAAAAAGAAGCTCCTGGAGGAGGACTACGAACTGAACGAGGCCCTCAACTTGCTCAAGGGCATCGCTATTTTCAGTAAAAGGTAGACGAATTTCCGGTTTTTTCGTCCCGGGAAAGTTAGGCTGGACTGCATGCGGTAAGATTTTGGACAATTCACGGTGAGGAAATGGCATGGCGCGGGTATTGATACCTCTGGCCCAGGGTTGCGAGGAACTTGAAGCGGTAACGGTCATCGATCTGTTGCGGCGAGCCGGTATCGAGGTGGTGACCGCCGGTCTGGAGGATGGCCCGGTGACCTGCAGCCGCGGAGTGGTACTGGTGCCGGATACCACCCTGGATGCGGTTCTGGGGGACGATTTCGACATGATGGTACTGCCGGGTGGGCTGCCTGGCGCAGACCATCTGAACCAGGACCCCCGCGTCATCCGCCTTCTCAGGCAGATGGCCGACAGGGGGAAATACACCGCCGCCATTTGCGCGGCACCCAAGGTACTGGCCAGCGCCGGACTGTTGCAGGGCAGGCAGGCCACTTCGTATCCTGGTGTGCTGGACGCCCTGGACCTTCCTGACACCGCTCGCAAGGATGCCCCGGTGGTGGTGGACGAGAGGGTGATCACGTCGCGGGGGCCGGGAACAGCCATGGATTTTGCTCTGGAACTGATAGAGAAACTGGCGGGGCGCGAACAGCGCGATACCGTCGAATCTGCACTTGTGCGGCCGTAGCCGTACCTAATTAGCTGGGAAGATCATGTTGAGGCGCAGAGGAAACATCTGGGTTTGGATCATCGGCATCCCCGTCATTCTGGGCGCTGCAGCGCACTGGGGATTTCATTATTTCGTCAAGTCGCGCGTGGATGCCTTTATTCTGGAAGCGGCGCCCCGCGCTGCCATCAAGTACAAGACGCTGGACACCAGCCTGGCAGGAAAGGTCACCCTGGGCAATGTCAGTATCCTGCCCACGGGTTTCGATGAGGACATTTCCGTGCGCATCGTCCAGCTGCAAGGGCCTGATGTCTTTTCCTATCTCCTTGGACGCCTGCCCGTACTGGGGGAGGGAGGCGCCCCCCCCGAGTTCCTGAAAGTCATTATGCGGGACATCGTGCTGGACATATCGGGCGACAGGGCGGCCTCGCTGGATGAAAATCTGGCAAAGGCCGATGCCGAGGCGGCGCAGAACCGGGATGTCTGCAAAGCCGGTGGCAGCGCTTCCTTCAGCCAGTTGCAGGAGCTGGGTGTGGAGCAAGTGCGTGGTGACGGCAAGATGGGTTACCGCCACATTGCCCATACGCAGAAGCTGTACGTGGATGTGGAGGCTGAGTTCAAGGGAATACGGAAACTGAGCTTGTCCATGGAACTCAACAATGTGCCAGCCCTGGACATGCGCAAGGCCATGGGCGTCGCCCTGGCAAATCTGAAGCTCGATTACTATGTCGATCCGGAATTCGGCCAGCGGGTTATCGAATACTGTGCTGAGAAGCGGGGCCTTACCCCGGAACAATATTCCGAGTTGCTGGCGGACGAAATGATTCGCGAAATGGGCCGCAATGGCATCATCCTGGGTTATGGGCTGAGCTGGGCGCTGAAAAACTACCTGAAGCACTGGGGAAACATAATGATCGAACTCAGCCCGCCGCGCCCGGTGGGCATGGCGAGTCTGATGAATTTGTCCAGGGCGGAGCTGTCCGAGAAGTTGGGGCTGCAGCTCGCCATCAACGGACAGTTGGTGACCGACCTGTACTTCAGCATCCAGGAAAATGCCCCTCTGCTGCGGAAATCGGGGGGCGAAGGCAAGAAAAAGGCCGTCAAGCCGCTTGTCCGATACAAATGGGAATGGCGCAATGTCTCTTTGGGGCAGCTGTCTTCCTATTTGGATCATCGGGTGCGGGTCAGTACGGTCAGCGGTGTCCTTCATGAGGGAAAACTGGTGGGAACCAGTGGCAAAAGGATTTCCGTGCAGAAAAACATCAGTGGCGGCAAGTTCATCGCCCACCTGGTTGCGAAAAACATACGTTCGGTACAGGTGCGGGTGAAGGTGAAAGTCGAACCCGAAAAGTCAGCGACGGAGGAGGCTGCCGCCAAGCAGGCCGATGCCGAGAATGCCCAGTCCGCTACTGAGCAGGGCGAGAGTGCCGGCGGAAACCAGTGAGCTGCCCAGGCCGGCGAGAACCGCCGCGCTGACGATGAGGGCGCTGCCGCCAATGCTCTGCCGGGTGCGGCGCTGTTCCTGTTTCATTTCCCGGCGCAGGGCGCTCAGTTCTTCCGAATGCCAGTTCAGGCGCAGCTTGCCCTCCTCGGCATTCTTCAGTACCCGGTAGGCCAGGCGGGGAATCTCCGGCAATTGTTCGGAGGCTTCGGGCAGGGATTCTTTCACCCGGCGCAGAAACGCCTTGGGGCCCACCTGTTCCGACAGCCATTTCTCCATGAAGGGCTTGGCCGTGGCCCACAGGTCCAGTTCCGGGTAGAGCATGCGTCCCAGGCCCTCGATATTCAGCAGGGTCTTCTGGAGCAGCACCAGCTGGGGCTGCACTTCCATATTGAAGCGCCGGGCCGTCTGGAAAAGGCGCAGCAGGAAATGGCCGAAGGAAATGTCCGCCAGGGGCTTCTCCCAGATGGGCTCGGAAACCGTGCGTATGGCTGCCTCGAATTCCTCCACCCGGGTGCCTTCGGGCACCCAGCCGGATTCCACGTGCAGTTCTGCCACCCGGCGGTAGTCCCGATGGAAGAAGGCCAGCAGGTTTTCCGCGAGGTAACGCTGGTCCTCGGTGGTGAGGGTGCCCATGATGCCGAAGTCCACGCTGATATAGCGACCGCTGGGTTCCACGAAGATGTTGCCCGGGTGCATGTCGGCGTGGAAGAAGTTGTCGCGGAACACCTGGGTGAAGAAGATCTCCACGCCCCGCTCTCCCAGCAGGGCCATGCTTACGCCCTGGGCCTTGAGCTTGTCCACCTCGTCCACGGGGGTGCCATAGACGCGCTCCATGACCATGACATTGCTGCGGCAGTAGTCCCAGTACACTTTGGGAATGTACAGCATCTCGCTGTTCTCGAAATTGCGCCGCAGCTGGGAGGCGTTGGCCGCCTCGCGCATCAGGTCCAGTTCGTCGAAGATGGTCTTCTCGTATTCCTCTACCACCTCCACCGGGCGCAGGCGCCGGGCTTCCCTGGAATATTTCTGCGCCAGCTGAGCCAGGATGTACATGAGGTCCACGTCCTTGCGTATGGCTTTTTCAATGCCCGGGCGCACCACCTTGACGATGACCTCCTCGCCGCTGTGCAGGGTGGCGGCGTGCACCTGGGCGATGGAGGCGGACGCCATGGGCTGGGTTTCGAAGCGGGCAAAGATATCGTCCACCCCGCCCCCCAGGGCTTTCTCCACGATGGCTCTGGACTGTTCGGCGGGAAAGGGTGGCACGTTGTCCTGCAGCTTGACCAGTTCCTCGGCAATGTCGTCCGGGAGCAGGTCGCGGCGGGTGGAAAGAATCTGACCGAACTTGATATAGATGGGGCCCAGGTCTTCCAGAGTACGCCGGATGCGTACGCCATAGCCGGGGCGCTGGCCTCTTTGCAGCCAGTAGAAGGGCGACAGGTAGCGGAAGAAACGGATGGGGCGGAACAGATGGGCGGCAAGGATGAACTCATCCAGGCCGTGTTTGGCCAGCACCCAGGCGATATGCACCACGCGCATGCCCTGGCGCAAAGGGATCACGCGTCTTTCCCCCGTTGCTGTTTCAGCAGCTGAATGCGGGCTTCCAGGCGGTCCGCGGCCTCGCGCAGCTCATCCACCCCGGAAACGAAATCCTCCACTTCCAGCGGATGGGGCAGGAGATGGGCTTCTTCCACCAGGTACTCGGCCAGATCGCTTTCCAGGCGGGAGGCCGTGTCTTTCGCCCACCAGCTGGCGCGCCGGACGGCGCTGCCGAGCTGGTGGGCGATGATATCGCCCGTGAAATGGGCCAGCTGTTCTTCCCAGTCGATGTCCAGGCTGCCCAGGGTGGCGCCGAAGTCATGCGCCAGCCCTGTGTCCCCGCTGATGCTCACCCGGCCGGCAAAGAGCTGGCGGCTGCCCTGTTCCCTGTCGCCGCTGCGCAGCAGGTCCAGGGGGCTGCCGCTGAGCAGGGCGTCGGGTTCGCCTTCGATACGGCCCAGCAGTTGCAGTTCTCCCCGCTGGTCAGGGACGAAATACAACGTGATCTCCGGACCGCGCAGATGGATTCCTATGACTTTGCCATGATGGCGGGCCAGCTTCTTCCGGGCAAAAGGGTCCAGGCGCAGCAGACTGTTGATGCTGCTTTCCAAGGATGCCAGGGCCAGGTCGCGCGTGGACATGAGCGCTCAGAATTTGTATCCGCGATGAATAGCGACGATGCCACCGGTGAGATTGTGATAATCGCAGTTCTCGAAGCCGGCTTGTTCCATCATGCCGCGCAGGGTTTCCTGGTCCGGATGCATGCGGATGGATTCGGCCAGGTAACGGTAGCTGTCCTCGTCGTGCGTCACCAGTTTGCCAATCTTGGGCAGCAGAGTGAAGGAGTACAGGTCGTACAGTTTTTCCAGGGGCTTGACCACGGGCTTGGAGAATTCCAGCACCAGAGCCCGGCCGCCTGGGCGCAGGGCGGCGTACATGGCGTTCAGGGCCTTCTGCTTGTCGGTGACATTGCGCAGGCCGAAACCGATGGTGATGCAGTCGAAGCTGTTGTCGGCAAAGGGCAGCTGTTCGGCATTCACCTGGGCATAGCCGACGTTACCGGCGCGACCGTGATCCAGCATGCGGTCACGGCCGGTGATGAGCATGTTGGCGTTGATGTCGGTCATCACCACCAGGCCCTCGGGGCCCACCAGGCCGGAGAAGCGCTCGGCCAGGTCGCCAGTGCCAGAGGCCAGGTCCAACACCTGCTGGCCGGCGCGCACACCGGACAGCTCCACGGCAAAGCGTTTCCACAAGCGATGCACGCCAAAGGACATGAGGTCGTTCATGAGATCGTAGCGGGAGGCCACGGAATCGAATACGCCGCGCACCAGCTCGGCCTTTTCTTCCTTCGCCACCTTGCGGTAACCGAAATGGGTTTCTTCTCTTTGTTCGCTCATGTTCCTGTTCAGGGTAGGTCGGGACAATTTCCTGAATCCGTGAGTTCATCGGGGCGCATAGCACAAGCTCTTGACCCGTCTCGGCTTTGGCATCCTGCGTCGCTCTACCTCCTGCATCCATGCAGTCGTAGCTATATGAAAAATCTCACCAGACCTAAGGGTATGGCTGCGATTTTTCATTACGCTATCCGAATCAATATCTTGCACTCTATGCTCCCTCTGAACCCACGGATTCAGGAATTTGATATATCGCGACATTGGGGCTGCCCGTGTCCCTGGTCAGGGAACACCGTAAACCCGTCCCTGGGGGGCTTGGCGGTGGCGTCCATGCCTCCGACATCCCTGACCAGGGACACGGGCAGCCTTTGATGTTAAATACTCATGACCCTATTTCGACAATCACTCCCGGTTCAGCACTTAACTTGTCGGGCTGAAGCCCGACCTACGGCTCGTTCAGCCTCAGGATGCCGGGTCCTGACGGGTGTAGCCCACTTCCTTGAGTTCATCGAGATACTGCTGCCAGTACCGGTCATAGTTCTTCCCCAGATTATACAGGGTTTCCCATGAATAGATGCCGGTGTTGTGCTCGTCGTCGAAGTGCAGCACGATGGCGTAATTGCCCACAGGCTCGATCTGGTCGATATTCACTTTCTCTATGCCTGTGGGCACCTTGCGCTGCCCGGGGCCGTGGCCCATGACTTCCGCAGAGGGAGAGAAGGCGCGCAGGTATTCCGCCGGGAGCTTGAAATTGGAGCCGTCGTCGAAGGTAATTTCCAGTACCCGGGAAACCCGGTGCAGGTTGAGTTCGGTTGGGACAGGATGAGACATGGATGCTTCCTTGGAACAGATTGCGATGCGGACAATTATGCATCAAAACAGGCGGTTTATGGCACACAGTTCATCCGGGTATGGTATTCGCCAGCTGTATCCGAATGTGTCGTTGTTTGCGGTCTGCCGTAGACTGGGGGCATATTCATGAACTGTCCGTGCTGCTGTGCGCCATGACGGCTGGTGACCAGGATCTGGGTAACACGAGGATTGCTTGAAAAACATCCGCAAACATGGAAGATATGTCTGGCCCGTGGCAAAAGTCTTGCGGGCTGCATACCTTTGGGAGGCTCAGTCACGAATGATCGTTTATAGATCTGTCCTTGCAGTAATAGTTCTCATGGCTTTCTCCGACAGCGCTTTTGCCTATATCGATCCAGGCACCGGAAGCATGGTGTTGCAAATGGCCGTGGCGGGCGTTCTCGCAGCGCTGTTCTACATCAAGACGGCCTGGAGCCGGGTGAAGCTTTTCTTCTTAAAGCTGTTCTCCAGAGAAAAGAAGGACACCCCACACGACGATAATGAAGACTGAAACCGTCTCTTCGTCATTCAAAGACCCCAGCGGATTCCTTTACTATCGTGACGGCGTGCTTTTGCGCCAGGTGAACCATCGCTACCAGGCTGACTATGACCGTCTCATGCAGTCCGGGCTGTATGAAAGCCTGACCGGGGAACAGCTTCTCATCCCCCATGAAGAAACCGATCTGTCCGCTGCATATTCTGGTGACGCCTGCAAGGTACTGAAACCCAAACCGGTTCCTTGTATATCTTATCCTTATGAATGGTGCTTCAGCCAGCTCAAGGATGCCGCCCTGACCACCCTGAGAATACAGTCCCTGGCCCTGGAATCAGGCATGTCACTGAAGGATGCTTCAGCCTACAACATACAGTTTCTCGACGGAAAACCCGTCTTCATAGACACTTTGTCCTTCGAGCGCTACAAGAAGGACCAGCCCTGGGTGGCCTATCGCCAGTTCTGCCAGCACTTCCTGGCGCCTCTCGCCCTGATGAGCTACCGGGATGTGCGCCTGAACCAACTGCTGCGCATCCATATGGATGGCATACCTTTGGACCTCGCCAGCAGACTGCTGCCCCTGCGCAGCCGGTTGCGGTTTTCCCTGCTGACCCATCTGCATCTGCACGCCCGCAGCCAGCAGCGCTATGCCAATGCCGCCGCGGATGGGGAAAGACCCTTGAAGCAAGCCCGGGTCAGCCTGACGGGGCTGCGAGCCATCATCGACAATCTGATCACGGCGGTAAACGCCTTGCAATGGAAACCCGGCGACACGGAATGGGGCGATTACTACAGCGACACCAACTATGACGACGAGTCCCTGCAACACAAGAAAGCCCTGGTATCCGCTTTCGTGGATCAGTTGTCCCCGGCGCCGCAACTGGTGCAGGATCTGGGCGCCAACACCGGCGTGTTCAGCCGGGTCGTCGCCGACAAGGGGATTCAGGTGCTGTCCCAGGATATCGACCCCAAGGCCGTGGAAGTCAATTACCTGCTGACCCGTAAGCACCAGGAACCAAATATCCTGCCCATGCTCATGGATCTCACCAATCCCAGTCCAGCACTGGGCTGGGCGCATGAGGAAAGAATGTCCCTCATGCAACGCGGGCCGGTGGATTTGGTCATGGCCCTGGCCCTCGTCCATCACCTGGCTATTTCCAACAATGTACCCCTGCCGGTTCTGGCGAAGTTCTTCAGCCGGATGGGGGCCTGCCTGATCATAGAGTTCGTTCCCAAGACGGACTCCCAGGTAAAGCGTCTGCTGGCCACCCGGGAAGACGTATTCGATGATTACAGCCAGGATGGCTTTGAGCAGGCTTTTTCGGCTTACTTTGAAGTGCTGCAGTCGGAACCCATACGCGGAAGCGAAAGAACCCTGTATCTGTTGAAAAGTACAGGATCACAGGATCTCCAGGCATGACTGACACCTATCCCCACGCCGCCATGAGCCGCAGCATTCTCCATATCTTCATCTTTGCTACCTTTGCTGTCGCCCAACCGCTGTTCGATCTTTTCTCCAGCTATCCCGAGTTCTTCATCGCCCGGCATACCTCACCGGCAGACATCTGGCTGCTGATTGCCTTTCTGTCATTGGGCGTTCCCGCTTTGCTGGTGCTGATTCTGCTGCCCGTCAGGCTCCTTGGCATGCGCTCATGGACCCTGGCGGCCAATTCGGTCATCTTTGTGCTCTTTGGCCTGATGGTCTGGCGCAATCTCCGCCTGTTGGATACCGGCTTTCGCGAAGCTGTCTTGCTGGGCGTCACTGCCATCATCACAGGGATCTTCGGGTATTTCTATACAGGACGTATGAAGCTGCGGGAATTCGTCAGCTTTCTTTCCCCGGCGGTCATCATTTTTCCTCTGCTGCTGGTGTTCTTTTCCCCTCTGTACAAGATCCTGTTCCCCGCCCAGGCGCCGGGAAACGGGGCCGCACAGTTCCAGAAAGCCAACAACCGGAATGTCGTTGTGCTGGTGTTCGATGAATTTCCTCTCTTTTCCCTGCTGAACAGCAAAGAATCCATCGAGGCAGAGAAGTTTCCCAACTTCCATGCCCTGTCACAGTCCGCCACTTGGTACAAGTATGCGACGGCGGTTGCTGACAGTACCCTGCGCTCCCTGACCTCCATCATCACCGGGCGTTACCCCAGCAATGACAGGGTCTGGACCCATACCAGCTATCCGAACAACCTCTTCACCCTGTTTGCCAGAACCCATGACATCCAGGCCTATGAAAGCGCCACGGATTTTTGCCCCAAATGGGTCTGCGGGAATGAAAAAACGCCAGAACCCGACCAGGATTCTCTTGACAAACTGATCAAGGATCTGGGAATCGTGTATGCGCACATGGTCACGCCAGCGGCTCTCAGAAACAAATACCTGCCGGTGCTGGGCGCGGCCTGGAAGGATTTCGGGGCCAACTGGAAGGATGAGGTCAACCAGGCCGGTGGTCGGGGATTGCAGGCATTGAAGAAGAGCACGATCAACAAGGTTCAGGCCGCAACCCGGGAGGACAGCGCCCTGAGCAATTACAGGAACTGGCTGGACAAGATACGCCCTCACGGGAAACCGGGCATCTATTTTCACCACATACAACTGCCTCACAAGCCCTGGAAATACTATCCGGACGGCGTCCGTTACTATCCCGGCGGCATCGACGGACTCAAAGACGAAGTGTGGACTGCAGAGCAGGGACTGGTGCTGCACGGCTACCAAAGGCATTTGTTGCAGGTGGCCTACGTGGATCATCTGCTGGGGCTGCTTCTGAAAAAACTCCGGGCGCAGAAACTGTATGACGACGCCCTGGTCATCATCACCGCAGATCACGGCGCCAGCTTCATGGAAGAACACAGCCGCAGAATACTGGATGAGGTGAATTTTGCAGATATACTGCGGCTGCCGCTGTTCATCAAGTGGCCGCAGCAGAACGCCGGGGAAATTCGTGACGATGATGCAGAGCTGGTGGATCTGCTTCCCACCATCGTCCGGGAACTGGGGATAGACTCAGACATGCCCTTGGACGGCAAAGCCCTCAGTCCCCGTGACCGGATCCACAGAGAAACCCGGATCGTCCTGGAACGAACCCGGGACAACAAGATCAGGCGCAAAACCTATGTATCCCGGGACCTGAAGACAAACCGCGGTTCCCTGGACCGCAAGACCCGATACCTGGACAGGGTCTACGCCGTGGGCGGCTTTGGCCTGCTGCTGGGAAAACAGCCGGAAGAATACATGGTTGCCCCTGAATCCCGGCTTTCCTTTTCCCTGGATTATCCCGGTCTGATTCAGGAGGTCGATACCTCCACCGGGCTCCTGCCGGGAAGGATCATCGGCCGCATCAGCGGATGGGCCGACGACGCTCCTGAACTGCCCTATGTCGCTCTTGCCATGAACGGCAACATCGTTTCCACCGCCAAGCTCTACCGGGACAGCGCTTCTGGCCTGAAATTCAGTGCCATGGTGCCGGATCAGGCCTTCCACCCCGGCAACAACCCCCTGACACTGTACCTGATAAAGAACAATCCGGATGGCAGTCTGGCCCTGGCGGGGATACGCCAGACAGCCCGCCAGTCCAAGTGGAAGCCCATCAGGTCCAGAAAGAGCCGGTATTTTCAGGATGTCCAAAACTGGAATGCCGTCAGCAAGGCAATCTATGCCCTGACGAACCAGGGAATCGCGGGTGGATGCCAACCCGGCCTGTTCTGCCCGGACAAGCCTGTCACCAGGGCAGAAGCCGCCGTATTCCTGGGAAAAGTGATGCAGGGCGTCAATTATCAGCCCCCGGCACCTGCCCAGGACGGATACCAGGATATCGCCGGGGATGCGAGAAAGCCCTGGATAAGCCTTCTTTTGGAAAAGGGGATCATGCAGACTTGCCGCAATGACGCTTTTTGCCCTGATGCCAAGATCAGCCGTGGCGCGTTCGCCAAGCTGCTGCTCAAGGCAAAATACGGCGCCCGCTACCATCCGCCGAAAATCGGCCAGGGACGATTCAAGGATGTCCCGGACGACTCACCCCTGGCGCCCTGGATCGAAGCAATCGCGGCAGAAGGCATCACCACCGGTTGCGCCACACAGAAGTTCTGCCCGGAAAAGGCGCTCACCCGCGGTGATGCCGCCCTATGGCTGGTTCAGGCATTCGATATACCTTCGTCCGAATGACGCTCATGGCGCGTGATCGTGCCACCCCGGTTTATTGAAACTGCCTTCTCCCCAACCCCCCCGCGCGATGGAGTATTGGATGCATTTCCACATTCAAAGAATAAAGCGCGTCAGATCCTCATCTTCCGCCAGGTCGCCCAGGTGGCTGTCCACGTAGGCACCGTCCACGGTGATGGTTTGCCCTCTGAGATCCGTGGCTTCGAAGGATATCTCCTCCAGCAGGCGCTCCATGACCGTGTGCAGGCGCCGGGCACCGATGTTTTCCGTGCGTTCGTTCACTTCCCAGGCGATTTCCGCGATGCGCCGGATGCCATCTTCAGTAAATTCCAGGTCCACCCCTTCTGTAGCCAGCAAGGCCTGGTATTGCTCCGTGAGGGAAGCGTCGGGTTCCGTGAGGATGCGCATGAAATCTTCCGTGCTCAGGGAAGACAGCTCCACGCGGATGGGCAGACGGCCCTGGAGTTCCGGGATCAGGTCTGAGGGCTTGGAAAGATGGAAGGCGCCGGAGGCGATGAACAAAATATGATCGGTCTTCACCATGCCATGCTTGGTGGACACGGTGCAGCCTTCCACCAAGGGCAGCAGATCCCTTTGCACGCCTTCCCGCGATACATCGGCGCCACTGCGGTCGGAACGGCTGGCCACCTTGTCCAGTTCGTCCAGGAACACGATGCCCTGCTGTTCCACCATTTCGATGGCCCGCAGTTTGAGGTCTTCGTGATTGATGCGCTTGCCGGCCTCCTCGTCGCGCAGCAGCTTGATGGCATCCTTGATGCGCAGCTTGCGCTTGCGGGTGCGGCCGCTGCCCAGGTTCTGGAACATGTTCTGCAACTGGCTGGTCATTTCCTCCATGCCGGGAGGCGCCATGATCTCCACGCCAATGGGGCTGTCACTGAGGTCCACTTCGATTTCCTTGTCATCCAGTTCACCGTTGCGCAGCCTGTGACGGAATTTCTCGCGCGTGGCGCTGGCCACGGGCTTTGCGGCTTCTTCATCCCAGGGGTCCGTGTGCCGGGGTGGCGGCAGGAGAATGTCCAGGACACGGTCTTCGGCGGCCAGCATGGCCGCGTCCTGTACCTTGCTCAGTTCCTGCTCGCGCACCATGTTCACCGCCGCATCCGCCAGGTCGCGGATGATGGAATCCACTTCCCTGCCCACATAGCCCACCTCCGTGAACTTGGTGGCTTCCACTTTGAGGAAGGGGGCGTTGGCCAGGCGGGCCAGGCGGCGGGCGATCTCGGTCTTGCCCACGCCAGTGGGGCCGATCATGAGAATGTTCTTGGGGGTGATCTCGTTGCGCAGGGCCTCGTCCACCTGGGTGCGGCGCCAGCGGTTGCGCAGGGCAATGGCCACGGCGCGTTTGGCGCTGTCCTGACCGATGATGTGCTTGTTCAGTTCCTGGACGATTTCCTGGGGAGTGATCTGGGACATTATTCGGTATCCAGTTCTTCGATGACGCGGTTGTGATTGGTATAGACGCAGATGTCCGCCGCAATGGCCAGCCCTTTTTCGACGATGTCCCGGGCGGACAGATCCGTGTTCTCCAGCAGGGCCAGGGCGGCAGCCTGGGCGTAGGGGCCGCCGGAGCCGATGGCCATGAGGTCGTTTTCCGGTTCTACCACGTCGCCGTTGCCGGTGAGGATCAGGGAGGCCTTGCGGTCCGCCACGCACAGCAGGGCTTCCAGGCGGCGCAGCATGCGGTCCGTGCGCCAGTCCTTGGCCAGCTCCACGGCAGCGCGCACCAGGTGTCCTGAATGTTTTTCCAGTTTGCCCTCGAAACGCTCGAACAGGGTGAAGGCATCGGCGGTGGCGCCGGCAAAACCCGCCAACACCTGGCCCTTGTACAGGCGCCTGACCTTGCGGGCGTTGCCCTTCATCACCGTGTTGCCCATGGAAACCTGGCCGTCGCCGCCGATAACGACCTTGCCGTTACGGCGTACCGACAAAATCGTGGTGCCTCTGAACTGTTCCATGCCGACAGAATCCGCTGGTTGTGGGAAAGGGGGAATTTTACCCCATCCTGGCGGCAATACCCGAACGGGATTTCAGTGCCAGGTCAACGACGGGCTTGCCAGCGGAAAGCCATGCCCGTGGCCAGGAGCAGCAGGGCCAGGATCAGCAGGGTGTTGCGACCCAGGCTGGGAATGCTGGCTGCCGGGCCCGCAGCGTTCTGCAGTAGCTGGATCCGTTCTTCCATCAGATGGCCGAAATAAGGCGGGGCAACATCTTCCAGGGGGGCGCCATGGCCATCTTCCCGCCAGGCCTTGGCATCGACCAGGAAGCGGAAGCTGCGCCGGTAGATGAGGCGCGCCCGCACGCGCAGCCGGCGGACTGTTGGCGGCACCTGAAAACGATACTGGCTGAGATCATGGCTCAGGGCAGGGATGCGGTTGTCCAGAGTGATGCCCGTGGCGTCAGTGAAAAAAGTCGGGCCGTTGCCGTTGGCGTCGTGATTGATCTTGGCAAAGAGTTTGCCCGGCAGGCCGGCGTAGTAACCCTGGGCGGGATCGCCGAGGCCGCCAAGTTCATGCACCAGCTGGTTGCCGGTATAGACGAGGGGCTGATCCGGCGAGCCCTGGTCTGCATCCCAGGCTTCCACCAGCAGAATCATATTGCGGATGGTCACCCCGGTGGGCACATGATGCCCGGTAGCGTGATTGTAGATGTCTGTGTCCACGATCAGCTCACCGTTCTCGATGCGCGAATGGAGGCTCAGCTCCACGGCGTTTTCCAGGTATTCGGCGGTGGTGCCGAGAATCCGGTGGGAACGCACTGCATCAGGCTCTCTGGCCGGGGGCGTGACGACCTGACATACCCGGCCGTCGTTCAGCCCGGGCATGTGGCAGTCCACACAGGTCTGAAACCGGGAAGAAGCGGGATCACCATAAGGAGAGCTGGCCCACTCCACATAGGTAGGCTCTGAAGTGACGCCATCGAACTGGCCGTTGTCATGGATATCGTTCTTGTCCTGGTGGCAGGCGCCGCAGACTTCGGCCACCAGCTGGGGCTGGTAGGCGGCTTCCATGGTACCGGGGATGTTGAAGCTCACATCACGCAGGACGCCGTACTGGATCTGGTGGCCGGATGGGGGGCGGGTGAGGGTGACGGCATCCGGGTGCAGACCGGGGAAATTGATGCGGTTTTCGTCGATGTCTGCAATCTTGTGGCATATCTCGCAGGAAACGCCGTGGGCGACACCGGCAGGGGGTATGCCAGGCGGGTTGAGCAAGGCCGTGTTCGGGCTTTCCAGCCAGTGCTGGGGTTGGTGACAGGATGCGCATTCTGAATTCTGGTTGACGCCGGCATGAACGGAATCCCGTACATAGACGAAGCCGCCCATACCGCCAGGGGTGCCGCTGCCATCATAGATGTCATGTACCCAGGTGTTGAGCCCGGCCTTGGCCATGGGGCTGTCCTGCCACTGGGTGAGTTGCGCTGTGTGACAGAAGCTGGCGCAGTTGTCCGGCGCCAGCAGGGAATAGCCCGGATTGTCCGCCTGGGGCGCGGGGGTCAGGGCAAGATGCAGGCCGGAGGCAGGCGAGCCGGTGTTCATGGAAGCCGAGTAAAACCCCTTGGCAGCCCCCACGAGGGTGATGCCGGATGGGGTAGCTGGCAGATCCAGGGTGAAACTGCCATCCGCGGCTGTCCGGGTGCGCTCGAACAGGCCCTGGGCGCTGACCCAGGCATTGCCCAGGGGTTGCCCGCTGTTGCCATTGGTGAGAATCCCGCTCACCGGGTCTGCTTGTACGGAAAATGCGGCCAGCGCGCACAGCCCGCCCATCAAACGACATATCATCGGCAGGGCCCCGCTCATTCGAATCCGTCGGCAAAAATGGCGCCGAGAATCATGATCATGAAGACTTCATTGCCATAGATGACGTAGATCTCTCCCTGGGAATCTTCGCCAAAAGTGGTCAGACCAAAGGGGCCGTCATGAGCGGTTTCCACCAGCCAGTTTCCCCCGGAGGCTGTGGCGCCCCAGATGACGCCACTGCAGTAGTCGCCGAAGAAGTAGATGCCCTCGAGGTCCGGGTAGTGGTTGCCGCGGTAACGATAGCCCCCGGTGACCGAGCATTCCGGGCTATGACCATATTCGATCACGGGACTCACCGGATTTGCTGGCGGGCAATTGGGCTTGCTATTGTCGAATACATGGGTGCCTTCCATACAGGACCAGCCATAGTTCTCTCCCCCGCCGGAAGCGGCAGGTTGAAGATCGATTTCTTCCCATGACGACTGCCCCACGTCGCCGATCCACAGGTCGCCGGTCTGGCGGTCGAAGCTGAAGCGCCAGGGGTTGCGCAGGCCCCAGGCCCAGATTTCCTCGCGCATGCCGGCCTGGCCGACAAAGGGGTTGTTGGCGGGGATGGCGTAGGGGGTGCCGCCGTCCACATCGATTCTCAATATCTTTCCGAGCAGCGTGTTCCTGTCCTGACCATGGTTTTGGGGATCGCCGCCACTGCCGCCATCCCCCAGGCCAATATACAGATAGTGGTCAGGGCCAAAAGCAATCTGCCCGCCATTGTGATTGGAGTAAGGCTGACTCACGGTGAGGATACAGACTTCGCTGCCAGGATCGGCAATATCAGGATTGCTTGCAGAAACCTTGAACCGCGAGATCACGGTGTCGCCAGAAGCCGCGCCACAGGTGCTGCCATTGGATGAATAGTGCACGTAGAAATAGCCGTTGTGCCGATAGTCGGGGTGAAAGGCCAGCCCCAGCAATCCGCGTTCCCCGCCGCTGCGGATGCGACCGCTGATGTCCAGAAAGGGGGTACTCAGCAGGGTGTGGCTGTTGGGCTTGTAGATGCGGATTCTTCCCACCTGCTCATTGATGAACAGACGCCCCCCGTTACTGTCATTACCCGCATGGGTCAGGCCAATGGGGGCGGACAGCCCGGAGGAAATGACAGGTTTCAGTTCGATCTGGGGAAGGGCCAGGCAGATGGCCGGCAGCATCAGCAAGGCAAGCAGGGTTTTCATTTAACACCTCTCTCAATCAGACAAATCCTTTTCTCCTTTCAGTGTAGACCTCTGAGCACAAAAAAACAGGAGAGGCATGCTCGAATCGCCGGAAAACTCCTATGAGTAACCGGCGTGCGGAGAAGGCTGGGGAGTAAAGATTATTCCGGCTTTTTCCTGCGCGCCCGGGGATGAGCCTGGTCATAGACCTGGGCCAGGTGCTGGAAGTCCAGATGCGTATAGATCTGGGTGGTGCTGATGTCGGCGTGACCCAGGAGTTCCTGCACGGCACGCAGGTCGCCGGAGGATTCCAGCAGATGGCTGGCGAAGGAATGGCGCAGCAGGTGGGGGTGGACATGCCGGGGGCTGCCCTGCTCCAGGGCGCGTTTGGCCAGGCGGCTCTGTACCGAGCGGGGGCTGAGGCGCCGGCCCCGCTGGCTGACGAACAGGGCCTGTTCATCCCCGGCAGACAGGGACGGGCGTACCTGCAGCCAGCGTTCGAGGGCTTCCAGGGCCTTGCGTCCCACGGGCAGGCGCCGGGTCTTGCTGCCCTTGCCGGTGACTTCCAGCATGGCATCCTGCAGATCCAGGTCTGCCAGGTTCACGGACACCAGTTCCGCCAGGCGCAGACCGGAAGAATACAGCAGCTCCATGATGGCCTGGTCCCGCAGATCCAGAGGCTCGTCGCCAGGCAGTTCCAGAAGCTGGGTCATCTGATCCACGTCCAGGGTGGCGGGCAATTTGCGTTCGGCCTTGGGGGCGCGCACGCCCATGGCCGGGTTGTTTTCCACCCGGCCTCGCCGTTTGAGATAGCGATAGAAGGCGCGCAGGGCAGCCAGGCGGCGCTGCAGGCTTTTCGCCGACAGGCCCTGGCGGTGGCGCAGGGCGGCCCAGGCGCGCACCTGCGCCTGGCCGAGGCGCCGCCAGTCAAGCTGCTGCTGATCCAGCCAGGCGGCCATGTCCTTGAGATCGCGGCCATAGGCTTCCACGGTGCGGGGAGACAGGCGCCGCTCCAGGGAAAGATGGCGCAGGAAGTCGTTCAGCAACGCATCTTCACTGGCGGGGGTGCGGGTCATGCCCGGGCCGGGTTGCTCAGGGCCTGCAGGCTCAGGCTAACCAGTTCCCCCAGGCGGATGAGAAAATCCACGCTCTTGCCGGAATGGAAGCGCTCCCGGTCCTGGCTGCCAATGGCGAGGATGCCGGACAGGTCGCTGGTGCGTATGGGGATGAGGGCGGCGGAGCCTTCCTCCCCGGCCTGGTCGCCGAACAGGGTCTTGAGCTTGTCACCCTTGAGGGGGCCGCAGGTGGGTTTGTCCGCGTCCATGAAGGTGCGGAAGATGGCCATGCCGGATTCGCTCACCTGGGCTTCCTCCAGCTCGCGGGTGGAAAACAGCTTCAGTTCCACGGCATCGGCGTTGAAGCGTTCGCGCAGCTCGTCCTGCAGGGTGGTGAGGATGTCCTGGCGGGATTCCGCCTCGATGAGACGCAGGGTGAGACGGTGCAGGCGCTGGTTCAGCCTGTCGTTGTCCCGGGCCACGGCAATCAGTTCCTGGAGCTGTTTCTGGTAGGCTTCGGCCTTGTCCTGCAGCATGCGCACCTTGTGTTCCAGCAGGGAGACGGCGCCGCCGGTCTTGTGGGGCACTTTGATGTCGTCGAGAACGCTGGTGTGCCTCAGGAAGAAACGCGGATGGGAGCGCAGATAGTCACAAATCTGTTGCTCGAAATCCTGGTCTATGTCGCTGCTCATAATTCAATAGTGCCTTCGAATACTTCTGTTGCCGGGCCGGTCATCCATACGGGCTGGCCTTCTCCTGCCCAGCTTACCACAAGATCCCCGCCACGCAGATGGACCTGCACGGTTTCATCCAGCAGGCCCTGCATGCGCCCGGACACCACGGCGGCGCAGGCGCCGCTGCCGCAGGCCAGGGTTTCACCCGCGCCCCTTTCGTACACCCGCAAGTCGATTTCTCTCGGAGAACGCACGGCCATGAAGCCTGCATTGACCCGCTGGGGAAAGCGCGGGTGGTTCTCCATGGCCGGCCCCAGGGATACCACTGGGGCTGTGGCCACGTCCTCCACCACCAGCACCGCGTGCGGGTTGCCCATGGAGACGGCGCCAATGCGGAGGGTTTCCCCGGCAATGTCGATGTCGTAGAGCGCCTGTTTTCTGTCGGCAAGAAAAGGAATGTCTTCAGGCTCGAGCACGGGCACCCCCATGTTCACCCTCACCTGTCCGTCTGGTTGCAAGTATAGCCGAATGTCGCCACCGGCCGTGCCCACGGGGATCTCGGTTTTTGGCGTCAGGCCGTGGTCGTGGACGAAGCGCGCGAAGCAGCGGGCGCCGTTGCCGCATTGCTCCACCTCCGAGCCGTCGGCGTTGAAGATGCGGTAGTAGAAGTCCGTGTTTCTGTTGCGGGGTCTTTCCACCAGGAGGATCTGGTCGCAACCGATGCCAAAACGCCGGTCAGCGATGAAGCGCAGCTGCTCCGGGCTCAGGTTCACGGATTGATTGATGGCGTCGAAGACCACGAAGTCGTTGCCCAGGCCGTGCATCTTGCTGAAACCCAGTCTCATGGCCGGGCTTCCGCGACGGATGACAGCCTGCCCATGACGGCCAGGTGGCGGTTACTGACCTGTTCCACACTGAGTTGGTCCAGCCCGCAGGCGGAAAGTTGCGCCCGCACCTCGTCCAGGGTGTAGGCGGCATGCAGGGAGGCGCGGAAATCCCGGCGCAGCACGTCTGGCGCATCGGCGGCATATTGCGCCACCAGGCTGTCCAGCGCCTCCGGACTGTTGGGGCGCAGCAGGTCCATGACCAGCACATGAGCGCCGGGGGCGCCCTGGTCGCGGATGCTGCGCCACAGATCCAGGGGATCTTTCAGGTGATGCAGCAGACTGTTGGACACCAGGGCGTCGTAGTCACCGGCCAGGCTGCTGCGGGTGGGCAAATGCTGGCAGTGCAGGCGGATGCGGTCTTCCAGGTTCCCGGCGGCCACGGCCTTTGCTGCCAGGTCGAGCATGGCCGGCGCACCGTCCACGGCATCTATCCTCGCCTCGGGATACCGCCGGGCGAAGCGCAGGGGAATGTCCGCCGGGCCGCAGCCCAGGTCCAGCATCCGTCCCCTGAATTCACCAGGGTGCAGGCGACTGAACAGGTCCAGAAACAGTTCATTGGACTCGGAAAAATCGGCCTCGGCATAGGCCAGGGCCTGATCCGCCTCGTCCATCAGTTCTTCAGGTTCGGGGGTGCGCTTCATGGAATCAGGTGCTCGCCCCGGTACAGGTCCGCCAGGGTTTCACGCTCGCGCACCAAATACATCTGGTCACCGTCCACCATGACTTCCGCCGCCCGGGGGCGGCTGTTGTAATTGGAGGCCATGGTGAAGCCATAGGCGCCGGCGGAGCGTACCGCCAGCAGGTCGCCGGGGCTGAGGCTGAGGGCTCTTTCCTTGCCCAGGAAATCCCCCGTCTCGCACACGGGGCCCACGATGTCATAGACGCCGTCCCGGCCCCTGGCCTGCTCGTCCGCCGGGATGATGGCCTGCCAACTCTGGTACAGGGCGGGGCGGATGAGATCGTTCATGGCCGCGTCCACGATGGCGAAATCCTTTTCCTCCGTGGGCTTGAGATATTCCACCCGGGTCAGGAGGATGCCGGCATTGGCGGCAATGGCCCGTCCCGGCTCGATGAAGATGTCGAAGGGCCGGTCCGCCAGCTGCTCCGAAATGGCGCGGGCATATTCCGCCGGAGAAGGCGGCGTTTCATCCTTGTAGCTGACGCCCAGGCCGCCCCCCAGGTCCAGGTGGTCGATGTCGATTCCCCGGGACGCCAGTTCATCCACCAGCAGCAACACCCGGTCCAGGGCATCCAGAAAGGGCGACAGCTCCGTGAGCTGGGAACCGATGTGACAGTCGATGCCGGAGATCTTCAGCCCCGGCAGGGCGGCGGCCTTCTCGTACAAGGCCGCGGCTTGGGCTATGGGAATGCCGAACTTGTTCTCCTTCAGCCCCGTGGAGATATAGGGATGGGTGCCCGCGTCCACGTCGGGATTCACGCGCAGGGCCACCGGCGCTTCCACCCCCATGGCCGTGGCCACCTGGGACAGGCGCTCCAGCTCAGGTTCGGATTCGACGTTGAAGCAGCGTATGCCCAGCTCCAGGGCGCGCTGCATTTCATCCACGCGCTTGCCCACGCCGGAAAACACGATGCGGCTGGTTCTGCCGCCGGCCTTGATGACCCGTTCCAGCTCCCCGAGGGACACGATGTCGAAACCTGAGCCAAGACGCGCCAGCACGTCCAGCACCGCCAGGTTGGAATTGGCCTTCACCGCGTAGCACACCAGGTGGGGATGATTGCTGAAGGCCTCGTCGAAGGCGCGCCAGTGGCGTTCCAGCGTGGCCCGTGAATAGACATAGCAGGGTGTGCCATGGGCAGCAGCAATCTCCCTCACGGGGATGTCCTCTGCGTGCAGCTGGCCGTTCTTGTAGTTGAAATGATCCATGGTTCAGCCGTCGCTTTGTTGGTGGTCGTCGGGAAGATACAGGGGGCCCTTGCTGCCGCAGGCGCTCAGCAGAGGCAGCAGCAGAACCAGCAGCAACAGCAATCGCTTCGTCTTCATGGGGAAACAGGAAAAGGGTTGAACGGCCTGCTAGTATAGCGTTTTTTTCAACCGGACTCTGCCATGGAATACCCGCCCTGTGTGGAAATCGACCCCGAAGGGCCCGCCCGCCACAGCGTCATCTGGCTGCATGGCCTGGGCGCCGACGGCAATGATTTCCTTCCCCTGCTGCCCGAGTTGCGCATCCCTGCCGGCAAAGGGGTGCGCTTCGTGTTTCCCAATGCCCCCAGGATGCCGGTGACCGTGAACAATGGCTATGTCATGCCGGCCTGGTACGACATCTACGGTATGGATCTGCTGGCGAAGATCGACGTGGACGGCATTCTGGCCTCTGCAGATTATCTGCTGAAACTGGTGGATGAAGAAATTTCCAAGGGCATCGCGCCGGAAAACATCCTCCTGGCGGGTTTCTCACAGGGTGGCGTCATTGCGCTTGCCGCCGCCCTGCGCAGCGACCTGCCCCTGGCCGGCGTCATGGCTCTGTCCACCTACCTGCCAAAGGCTGTCCCCCTGGGCAGCCAGGTGCCCCGCCACATCTTCCAGGCCCACGGGCGCATGGATGACGTGGTGCCCTGGCAGGCGGCCAGGGACGCCCGGGAGCGCCTGGAGGCCATGGGACATCAGGTGGAATGGCATGAATACGACATGGCCCATTCCCTGTGCGCCGAGGAAGTGGCGGACATGCGGGAATGGATGATGGCGCGGCTGTTTGGGCCGGAACATACCTGAGCTTTCAGGGTTGAAAGCTGTCTGATTCATCCCAATCTGCAGGCTTATGGATTGATTATTGTTTTGGAGTGCAGAACATGTCTGAAATACAGGAAATCGAATTGCAGCGCCATCACGAGGAACTTGTCAGTGATGTGAGAGAGCTGGTGGAAAAATATCGCCGGATCATGGATTGGGATGTTCCAGACAACGATGACGCCGAGTCCGACCGGCTCATCATGCAGGCGATCAAGTCCGCCCTGGTGCAGGTGGAAGAAGAGTTGTTGGGCAAGGGAAAAACCGGCTGACAACTCCCGCCCGGGGCGGCTGTCCGGGGTCGGAGTCAAATCACAGCAATCGTCTGAAAAATCCGCCGCTTTGGATGATTTGACTCTGACCCCTAATATTATCCGTATTCCTCCGCCCTTCGTGCATTCCCCTTCACCTGTTCCACGGGATAGCGTTTCTCATTGATGGCGATCTTCTGCCAGGCGGCGTCCAGAAGGTTGATGTCCAGGCGCTCGGCAAGGCGCACCAGGTAGATGAAGATGTCCGCCATTTCCAGAGCCACGGCTTCTTTCTTGTCTTCATCCAGGGCCATGCTCTGTTCTTCCGTGAGCCACTGGAAATGCTCCAGCAGTTCGCCGGTTTCCCCGGCCAGGGCCATGCACAGGTTCTTGGGGCTGTGGAACTGTTCCCAGTCACGCTCCCGGGCGAAGCGCAGCAGGCGTTCGTTGAGTTCCTGAATGGAGTCGCTCACCAGTTCTCTCCCAGCAGTTCGAAATGCGCCTGGGGATGCAGGCAGGCGGGGCACAAGTCCGGGGCTTCCTCCGCTTCGTGGAGATAGCCACAGTTGCGGCAGCGCCAGACCACTTTGCCGTTGCGCTTGAATACGCGGCCGGCTTCCAGATTGTCCGCCAGTTCCTTGTAGCGCTTGCCGTGCTGTTTCTCAGCCACGGAAATGGCTTCAAAAGCAGCGGCAATCTCATCGAAACCTTCCTGGCGCGCGGTTTCTGCCATGGCGGGATACATGTCCGACCATTCGTATTCTTCTCCGGCAGCAGCAGCGCGCAGGTTCTCCAGGGTACTGCCCAGAGGGCCGGCAGGGAAGGTTTCGGTGATCTCCACCTCACCGCCTTCGAGAAACTTGAAGAAACGCTTGGCGTGTTCCTTCTCCTGGTTGGCGGTTTCCTCGAAGATGGCGGAGATCTGCACCAGGCCCTCCTTGCGGGCGATGCCGGCATAGTAGGTATAACGGTTGCGGGCCTGGGATTCTCCGGCAAAGGCTTTCATCAGGTTCTTTTCGGTTTCGGTTCCCTTGATGCTCTTGCTCATGCGATTTCTCCAGAGATGAATGTGATGCCACTATACTACAGCGATGGCGGATACACGGATAGAACTCCACGTGGAGGCCGGGGCAGAGGAAATCAAGGCCGTGGACCTTCTGGCGCGGTATTGCAGCCTTTCCCGGGGGCAGCTGAAAAAAGCGATGAAAAACGGCGCCCTGTGGCTGGAGCGTGGGAAGCGGATACAGCGCCTGCGCCGCGTGAACCGGGTGCTGAAACCGGGCGATGTGCTGCATCTTTACTATGACGCCCGCATTCAGCAGCAGACGCCGGCGGAAGCGGTGCTGGTCGCGGATGAAGGCGATTACAGCGTCTGGTTTAAGCCCCCGGGCATGTATTCCCAGGGCAGCAAATGGGGCGATCACTGCAGCCTGCCGCGCTGGGCCGAGCAGCATCTCAAGCCCCAGCGTAATGCCTTCATCGTGCATCGTTTGGACCGGGCGGCGTCCGGACTGATGCTGCTGGCGCACACCAAGGCCGCGGCGGCGAAGTTGTCCGGGCTGTTCCGCACCCGGGGTGTGACCAAGCGTTATCGAGTCAAGGTTCGGGGGCACTTTTGCAGGGAGATTATCTGTATTGATACGCCGTTGGATGACAAGCCCGCCCGCTCCTGCGTGGTTCTCCTGGCCTATGACCAAGACCGGGATCAGAGCCTGCTGGAGGTGGACATCGAAACCGGGCGCAAGCACCAGATTCGCCGTCATCTGGCCGGGATAGGCTTTCCCGTGGTGGGAGACAGGCTGTATGGTGGCGGGAAAGAAGACGATTTGCAGTTGCAGTCCGTGTACCTGGCCTTCAACTGCCCTTTGAAAGGGCAAAGGCGCGAATACCGCCTGCCGGGGCATTTGCAGGCCGGACCGTCAGGCGGATAACAGGGCTTTCATGTCCGCGGTCTGCACCGGCCTCACCAATACCCCATGCAGGGGAAAGATCTCCCGCAGCTTGTCCGTATGTTGTTGTTCTTCCTTGTCACAGAAAACGATCACCCGGCATTGGGGCGCGTATTTCTGCAGGCTGTAGAGCAGCACATCCAGGTTACTGATATTCACTCCGGCATAGTTGTTGCTGTAGCCGTAGATGAACTCCGCCACGATATAGTCCGGCGCCCGCTTCTTCAAGGCGGCCATGACCTTGCGCATGTTGGTGAAGCGTTGTTCCTCCATCCCCAGTTGCCGGTACAGGCTGCTGAAATTGGGATGGGCGGCGGTTTCGATGATTGAGTAGATCAAGGGCATTTGAGTTTTTTCATTTCCGCTTCGATCTCTGCAGCGCCAAGCTGCCGGAATTGCTGTTCATTGAACAAGGTGATGGCGCCGGCGGTTTCCGCCCAGGCGAAACCCGTGGCCCAGGCGGCGTGCCGGTAGCTTCCCTGCATGGCCCGCTGTACCACGAAAAGCCGGCCCGGCCGGTAGAGCAGGTTGTAGGCCTGGTTGCGGCGGTGCAGGTCTTCGATGAAATGCCAGGCGTCATCCATGTCATCGAACCGGTTGCAGGGCAGGGGCCAGGGGCGGCTGCCGCCATTGTGTTGCCACATGGCATCTTCCACGGGATAGCCGCCAGTCTTGCCTACATAGGTCTGTACATGCTGGTGATTGACCGAGGAACAGGCGCCCCGGGAGTTGTAGCCGAAGCCGCAGTCCGGCAGCCGTTCGCCCAGGGTTTCCAACAGGCGCCACAGGTATTCATGGGCGAACTTGCCCAGGTACTGGGGATGGCGTTCCTCGGGTTCCATGACCAGGATGCCGTGCAGGGGCGCGAAGGGAAATTTGTTGTACAGCAGGCGGCAATGGTGCCCCAGCAGTTCGCCTTCCCAGATGATTTCCTTGCGCAGAAAGGGCTTGTTGAAATGGAAGGCACCGTTGTCGAAGGGGGCGTGCAGGTCGCTGATGGCCTGGTCGCTCATGCGCGCCGGGCGGAAGGCGCGCAGCTGGTTGTATTGCAACTGCCAGGGGCCGATCTGGCGGAAACGGGTGGTCTGCAAGTCCTCCAGCCCCAGGGCCATGATCTTGAGAAAGACCAGGACGTCATCCGGCGCCTCGTTCAGGTCGCGCCCCCCGGCCAGGGTATGTTTCACCCTCTCGGCAAGTTGCTGGAAGCGGCTGCGGATGGCCGGCCGCAGCTGTTCCCAGAGTTCTTGGTCATAGAGGGCATTGGCCAGCACCAGGATGAAGCTGCCCAGCTGGTCCTCGTCCAGGAGGGTTTCCAGGCCCCGGACAAAGGTCTGGCGGAAGCGGTTTTCGTCGGTGAACAGGTCAGGCAGCATCAGTCTTGTTTCTTTTCCTTGGGTTCCGGCACCGGGTCCACGCCGCCTTCATGGAAGGGATGACAGCGGCCCACGCGCTTGATGCCCAGCCAGATGCCTTTGAAAGGGCCGTGCTTCTCCATGGCTTCTATGGTGTAGGCGGAGCAGCTGGGATAGTAGCGACAATTGTTGCCCAGGAAAGGGCTGATGAGCAGTTGGTAGCCTTTCACCAGGCCGATGAGGGCGCGCTTGAGCAGGGATTTCATGCCAGACTCCTGCGGGCCTTGCCCTGCTGCCACCAGTGGCTGAATACGGCGGAAACCAGGTAACTGCTGCCAGCGATGAGTATGATGACGGCGCCCGCGGGTACATCCAGATAATAAGAGGCCATGATTCCCGCGGTGGTGAAGACCGCGCCCAGCAGGCTGGCCGCAATCATCATACGTCCCATGGTGTGAATGTAATGCCCGGCGATGGCGGCGGGCAGGGTGAGCAGGGCGATGACCAGCACCAGGCCCACCACCTGTACCAGCAGCACCACGGTCAGGGCCACCAGGCACAGGAACAGCAGGTAGAAAAAACTCACCGGCACGCCGCGCAGGCGGGCGAATTCCTCGTCGAAGGAGACGGCCAGGAACTGGCGGTAGAAGGCCAGCACCATGCCGATGACCAGCAGGTCCAGGGCGGTCATGTGCCCAATCTGTTCTCCCGAAACCAGCAATATGTTGCCGAACAGATAGCTCACCAGATCCGTGGCATAGCCGGGGGTGCGGGAGATGAACAGAATGCCGATGGACATGCCCATGGCCCACATGGCGCCGATGAGGGTGTCTTCCTGGGCGCGCCAGCGCAGCTTGATCCAGCCGATGAGCAGAGCGGCGATGATGGCTGCCACCAGGGCCCCCTTCATGGGCGCGAAGCCGAAGAACAGAGCCGCGCCCATGCCGCCCAGCACGCTGTGGGAGATGCCGCCGGCCATGTAGCCGATGCGTTTCACCACCACATAGGTTCCCATGACGCCGCAGCCGATGCTGGCCAGCAGACCGGCAAGCAGGGCAGATTGCAGAAAACCGTATTCCAGGATGGCGTGCATGGCTCAGTGATGTTGGTGCGCCACCATGCGCACCTCGTTGTCGTAGAGTTGCTGGATGATCTGGCCGTCGATGTCTTCCGTGCGATGGCAGATGAGGGTGCGGTTCAGGCAGGCCACCCGGTGCACATAGCCGGAGATGAAAGCGATGTCATGGGATACCACCAGGATGGTCATGCGTTCGTTGAGCAGTTTGAGCAGGTCGAACAGCTCGTTCTCCACGCGCATGTCGATGTTGGCCGTGGGCTCGTCCAGGATGAGGATCTCGGGCTCGCAGGCCAGGGCCCGGGCCACCAGGGTGCGCTGCAGCTGGCCGCCGGAGAGCTGATCGATGCGCCGCTGGGCCAGGTTGGTGATTTCCGTCTCTGCCATGACCCGCCGGGCGATGTCCCGATCGGCGCGGCTGTAGCCGCCTATCAAGCGCCCCTTGCCCAGGCGGCCCATGAGCACTACCTGTTCCACGGTGACGGGAAAGTCCCGGGCGAAGGCCGGGTACTGGGGCACATAGCCCAGGCGGGTGCGTGCCTTCTCCGGCGGCAGGCCCAGCACCTTGACGCTGCCCCGGGTGGGCGTGAGCAGGCCCAGGATGAGCTTCAGCAGGGTGCTCTTGCCCCCGGCATTGGGGCCCACGATGCCCAGAAATTCCCGCGCCGGCACCTCCAGGCTGATATGTTCCAGCACCGGGATCTCGCCATAGGCGAAGGACAGGTCGTGGATCTCGATGGCATTCATGGTGCTTCTGTCAGCACCCGGGCCAGGCGGCGAAGGCTGGCGAAGATGTCCTCGTCCAGGGGGTCGACTTCCACCAGCTTTGCGTCCAGGGCCCTGGCCAGCACTTTGGCCGTGGCGCTGGAATGCTGGGGCTGGACGATGATGCGGTGAATCCCGGCCTTGCGCGCCTTGTCGATGAGGGCGGCCAGGCTGCGGCTGTTGGGCTCCTTGCCATGGGCTTCCACCGCCAGCTGGCGCAGATGGTAGCGGCGGGCGAAGTAGCTCCAGGCCGGGTGATAGACCAGAAAGGTTTTTCCTTTCACGGGCGCCAGTCGTTCCTGCAGCTCCCCATCCAGGGCATCCAGTTTATTGGCCAGGGCCTGGTAGCCGGCTTCCAGCTGGCCTTCCAGGCCCGGGAACTGTTTTGCCAGCTCAGCGGCAAGGAGGCGCGCGTGCTGTTTCACCAGCTGGGGATCGGTCCAGATATGGGGATCGGATTCCTGATCCTGATCCCGGATGAGATCCAGTCCCTGACGCATGTCCAGTACTGTCATGTTTGGGTTGGCGTTGCGGAAGCGCGGCAGCCAGCTCTGCTCGAAAGGCATGCCAGCGCGGACATAGACCGCGGCCCGCGACAGGCGGGCAATCTGCCGGGGCGAGGGCTGGTAAATCTCGGGATTGAAGCCCTTGCCCACCATGGTTTCCACGTCCAGGGCGTCCCCCGCCAGCGCCTGCACAATGGCTTTCTGGGGCAGCACGCTGACGAACACCAGAGGCTTGCCCAGGACGGTTGCCGAGGTCAGGAGGAGCAGAAAGAAAGAGAGAAAGCGCATGGTGATTCCCTGTCGAACAAGTATCATATTGTACCATTCCATCCTGTCAGCCTCTCCCATGAATACCAGCCTGTTTCTCTATCCCCTGCCACCCCTGGAAGCACCGCCGGACATGGCCGCGGCCATCGAAGCCCTGCGCCAGGCGGGATTTCTGGGAAGATGCCTGGATGAAGACCGATATGCGGTCGGGGAAGGCTTTTTCAACTATATGACCTTTGCCGGCTGCTCACCCCATTTGCGGTTGGCGCCTGTGGAAGAGGGCGACTGGCAGTTCTGTCATGTCCAGCTTCATGCCGATGAAAGCCCGCGTCTGCGCATCGCCCCGCAACGGGGACGGCCCCGCTGCCCGGCCTGCCGCAGCAATCTGCCCGGTTGGAAGGAACGTCTGGTGGAATGGAAACAGGATGGCAGCCAGATGGTCCAATGCCCTTCCTGTGGCGTGAATACCGCGGTAGCCGAACTGGACTGGCGCCAGTATGGGCTGGTTTCCCGCTGCAGCTTGGAGATACATCAGGTGTATCCGGGCGAGGCGCTTCCCCAAGACAGCCTGCTGCAACGGCTGGCGGAAGCGACGGGCCGGGAATGGGCTTACGCCTGGGCGGAGCGCTGAGAAGACTGCGGTGGCGTGATAGCGCTTTCAGGAAGCTCCAGCTCCATGGCCACGGGCAGGTGATCGGAGAGGGGATAGTCCAGCACCCGGGACTGCAGGATGTTCAGTCCGCGTGATACCAGAATGTGGTCGATTTTCTTCACCGGCCGCCAGCTGGGGAAGGTGGCCTGGTCGCAGGCAGGCTCGTTCATGTCATGGGTTTCGATGAAGCGCCGGATCTCCGTGGCCTCGCAGCCGGCGTTGAGATCCCCCATGAGAATGATATTGGGGCGATCCCGGAGAAGCTCACTGAGAAATGCCAGCTGCTTGCTCCGGGCCCGGCGCCCCAGGGCCAGATGGGCGCTGCACAGCAGCAGGGCTTCGTGATGGCCACCGAAATCGAACAGCATGGCGCCCCGGCCCGGCCCTCCCGGCAGTTTGTGATGGCTGACCCGGTGGGGGCGGAACCGGCTCAGGAAGCCATTGCTGTGCTGGGCAATGACGCCGATGTTGCGGTTGATCTGGCGGTACCAGTGGGGAAAGCCGGCGCGGTGGGCCAGGTATTCGGTGATGTCCACGAAGCCACAGCGCAGGCTGCCGGCATCCACCTCCTGCAGGCTGACCATGTCGTACCGGGACAGCATGGAGGCCATGCGGTTGAGATTGACCATGCGTTCCCGGTGGGGAAATACATGCTTCCAGCCCTTGGTGACGTATTCCCGGTAGCGGCCCGTATCCACGCCCACCTGGATATTGTAGCTGAGCAATGAAAAACGCCGCGGCAGGATACTGCCGCGGCTGCCGACGTCCTTGTTCTGGGCAGAACTCACTTCTTGCGGTCGTCGAGGGTTTTCTGGATGAGGGCGTCAGTGTTTTCCAGAACCTGGGGGGTGTTCTTTATGCGGTAACGGCCGTCCACGACCATCATGGGGACGGAACGGACGCCATAGCGGCGCATCAGGGCCGCGGCGCGGTTGGCTTTGGTTTGAACCGTGAAAGAGTTCAGGGTGGCATGGAATTTGTTCATGTCCACGCCGTTTTCCTCCAGGAACTTGTCGATATCGGCTTGGGTGCGCAGGCGGCGTTTGTCTTCATGTATGGCCTTGAACCAGGCGTTGTGCAGGCGTTTTTCCTCGCCCATGACTTGCAGGGCAAAGAAATTTTTCGCATGCAGATTGGCAGCGCCGCCGAACATGGCAGGCATGTGCTGGAACTTTACGTTTTCAGGCAGCTTCTTGACCCATTCCTGTAACGAAGGGTCCAGGTTTTTGCAGTGCGGGCAGGTATACATGAAGAACTCGACGACTTCCACTTCGTCACCGCTGCCCACGGGTGGGGCAGGGGTAATGAGATTGTAATCCCTGCCTTCCTTGGGATCGGCCGCGTAGGCATTGAATGACAGCAGCCCAAGCGCAAGTATCAAAAAGAGTTTTTTCATTGGAAACACTCCTGGGTATTGTTGTATTTATGCCTTTTCATGGGACAGGCTGCCCGCAATCGAGTTCCGTCAGAATGGAATGTCATCCTCGAAATCGCCTGCGGGAGCCTGGGGCTGGGAGGTGCTGCCAGCCTGGCTGGCGCCTCCCGCCGGCGCGGCCTGGGAATATTCGGTACTGCCACCGCGGCTGTCCAGCATCTGCATCTCGTTGGCCACGATTTCCGTGGTGTAGCGGTCCTGACCGTCCTGGCCCTGCCATTTGCGGGTGCGCAGGCTGCCTTCGATATAGACCTTGGAACCTTTTTTCAGGTATTCCCCGGCGATTTCCGCCAGACGGTTGAAAAACACCACCCGGTGCCATTCAGTACGTTCCTGCTGTTCGCCGGTTTGTTTGTCTTTCCAGGTTTCCGATGTGGCCACGGAAATATTGGTTATGGCGCCGCCGCTTGGCATGTAGCGGGTTTCCGGATCCCTGCCCAGATTGCCAATAAGAATAACCTTGTTTACGCCTCTTGATGCCATATTTCCTCCTCAAGGTGATTTCGTCCCTGAATTCAGTATCGAATCAACCGGGAAGTTTAACCCTCATCGGTATTATTTGCATCCGCTTTGGTTGGGACGCGCATGGTGATGGCCAGAGCCAGCCATACCGCGATGAACCCCAGGGCCATGAGGAAAACCGAGTTCTGGCCAAAATGGGTATGTACCCAGCCCCCCAGCAGACCGCCCACGAAGGCGCCGCTGAACTGGGAGGTCGAATACACCCCCATGGCAGTGCCGCGAACCTGGCCCGGCGCCAGCTTGGACACCAGAGATGGCAAGGTCGCCTCTAATATATTGAAGCCGGTAAAAAACACCAGCAGCATCAGGCCCAGCCCCCAGACGCTGGCGGAAAACAGCCAGAACCCCGCCAGGGCCAGGCCCAGCAGACCAATGGCCAGGGTGAAAACCTGTTTCATCTTGCCTTTCTTTTCCGCCACGATGACGAAAGGCACCATCAGTCCCATGGACAGGAGCATCACCGGCAGATACAGCCAGGTGTGTCTGTCCACTGGCAGCCCGGCGTCCCGCAAGACCAGAGGCAGGGCCAGGAACAATGAAGTTAGCACCAGATGCAGGGTAAAGATGCCTGCGTCCAGGCGCAGCAGCTGGGTGTCGCGCAATACCTTGCCGAACATGCCGGGCACTGGCTCGGCTTCCGAATGCACGCTGCTGTGATCCGGGGTAGGCACCACCAGCAGCAGGATGAGTATGCCAGCGATGGCCAGGGCGGCGGTGATCCAGAACAGGCCCGGCACCCCCACCCAGGTGTTGAACAGGGGGCCGGCGATGAGGGCCACGGTAAATGAAAAACCGATGGTCACGCCAATGGTGGCCATGGCCTTGGTGCGCTGGCTGTCGCGGGTGAGATCCGCCAGCAGGGCCATGACCGCCGCCGCCACGGCGCCGCTGCCCTGTATGGCGCGCCCGGCGATGATCATGTGGATGTCATCCGCAGTGGCGGCGATGATACTGCCCAGGGTGAACAGCAGCAGGCCGCCAATGATCACCGGCTTGCGCCCGATTTTGTCCGAGAGCAGGCCGAAGGGAATCTGCAGGGCGGCCTGAGTCAGCCCGTAGATGCCAATGGCCAGGCCCACCAGCACCGGGGTGGCCGAGGGCAGATGTTCGGCGTAAAGGGCGAACACGGGCAGAATGAGAAACAGCCCCAGCATGCGTGAGCCGTAAATGCCCGCCAGGCCCAGGGTGGCCCGGCGTTCTGTTGCGTTGAAACCGGAGGAATTCTTGTTTTTCATGGTGTAGTGGGTTTAGTGAAAAATGAAATTAGCTTTCATGAGGGGACTGTCCCACACCTCAGACCATGGAAATTCCCTCTCCCCCGGGGGGAGAGGGTTAGGGAGAGGGGGCGGGAAATGCTCTCCCCCTCCCCAACCCTCCCCCGCGCACGGGGGAGGGAGTTATCGGTGTATTTCCACATTAAGGTAATACTTTTCATGTAGCCAGCCCCAAGCCGTTAAGCTCTTAGCTCTTTGAAAAATGCCTGTCGATTTTATCGAGCAGCTTCAAGCCCTTCTCCACATTGCAACTGGCGGCAAGGGCGCGAAACCTGGTCTCACTATCGAACTCAGCCAGTGCCTGAGTGGATAGTTCCTCAAACAACTTGTTGATGCTGATATGCTTGTGCTGCGCCAATGCTTTCAGGCGGCCATGCTTGTCGTCAGGTATGCGTATGGTTAATGTGGCCATGGTGCTAACCTCGTAAAAATACAGCGGGCGTCACAATTTGCAGGTTTGGAAATGTAAGCTCCGCGTTTTTCAGATCACCAATGTTATTGGTAACGATATGGCTGGCATTGCCCGCCAGGGCGAGTTCAATCAAAAAATTGTCATCCTCATCAGGAGCATTGGGACGCCAAAGGTAATAAATCGGCACCCACTGACAAGTGCTGTAATAGGCGTTCAGCAAAGTCCTTGTTTCAGCAACAGTAAGCGGGCAGGCCGCCAGGATTCTTTTGCGCCGGGTAACATCCTCACACTCATGAAACAAGGCATTGCTCATCAATGGGGTGTGCTTGCCTTCCAGACACTGCCGTAAAATTTCACGGCTGCCTCCTCTTTTGCCGGTAAGGGCGCTGACAATAACGCTGGTATCAACCACTATTGTGCTTGGCATGGTGCATGATGATAGCATATATGCAACCATAAAGCGAAGGGGCCTGGAGCTTGCAGGGTAGTCTGGGGCAGGCATGTAAATGCTTGTTCAGCCCTGTTTTCATGGTGAAAAAGGTTTGATGATGAAAGGAATAACGGCGTATAGTAACCAGTTATGCTGCCGGTTTGTCGAGGTGAAATCACATGAGCACGAAAGAACTGCTGGATGCCGCGGTCAAGTTGAAGCCGGAGGAACGGCTGGGTCTGGTAGAAATGTTGATCCAGAGCCTGGATGAGCCAGACCCGAGATTGGACGCGATATGGGCAGAAGAAGCTGAAAAACGTCTGGCCGCCTATCGAGAGGGACGGCTGGAAGGCGTCCCTATGGAGGATATATTCAAGGAATTCCATACAAGCTCTTGTATTCCGTGGAATCCGTTCACATCCTTGTAATTGTTGTCGCACATCAGCATAGAAAACCCGATTATTGGGTTGGAACAAAAACAACATAACAAGCCTTTTCCGGGGTGATGCATACCGCTACTGATGCCCCCCTTTCATGCCAGCAAAGAATCACAATGGACAGTATCCGTCTGCGGGGCGCCCGCACCCATAATCTGAAGAACATCGACCTGGAACTGCCCCGGGACAAGCTCATCGTCATCACCGGCCTGTCGGGTTCGGGCAAGTCCTCCCTGGCTTTCGACACCATCTATGCCGAGGGCCAGCGGCGTTATGTGGAATCCCTGTCCGCCTACGCCCGCCAGTTCCTGTCCATGATGGAGAAGCCGGACGTGGACCATATCGAGGGTCTGTCCCCGGCCATTTCCATCGAGCAGAAGACCACCAGCCACAATCCCCGCTCCACCGTGGGCACCATCACCGAGATCTACGATTACCTGCGCCTGCTCTACGCCCGCGCCGGTACGCCCCTGTGTCCCGAGCATCAGCTGCCTCTGGAGGCCCAGACCATCGAGCAGATGGTGGACCAGGTGCTGGCCCTGCCCGAAGGCAGCAAGCTCATGTTGCTGGCTCCGGTGATCTCAGAGCGCAAGGGCGAATACCAGAAGCTGCTGCGGGAGCTGGCCGCCCAGGGCTTCATCCGCGCCCGCATCGACGGAGAGATCTTCGAGCTGGATGACACGCCGGATCTGGACCTGCGCCGCAAGCACAGTATCGAGGCGGTGGTGGACCGCTTCAGGGTCAAGGGCGGGGATGACGATGCCCAGCGCCTGCGCCTTACCGAATCTTTCGAAACCGCCCTGCGCCTGGCCGATGGCGTGGCCCTGGTGGCCTGGATGGATGAGCCGGAAAAAGACGAGCTGGTGTTCTCCGCCAATTTTGCCTGTCCGGCTTGCGGCTACAGCATCGAGGAGTTGGAACCGCGCCTGTTCTCCTTCAACAACCCCGTGGGCGCTTGTCCGGCCTGTGATGGCCTGGGGGTGAAGCAGAGTTTCGATGAAAGCAAGGTGGTGGCCCATCCCGAGCTGTCCCTGGCCGCCGGGGCGGTGCGCGGCTGGGACCGCCGCAATGCCTATTATTTCCAGATGCTGCAGTCCCTGGCGCGGCATTATGATTTCGACCCGGAGACGCCCTGGCGGGAACTGCCCAAAAAAATCCGTGACATCATCCTCTACGGCAGCGGCCGGGAAGCCATTCATTTCGACTATCACAACCACCTGGGCCGCCGGGTGAAAAAGACCCATCCCTTCGAAGGGGTGATTCCCAACATGGAACGTCGCTACCGGGAGACGGACTCCAGCGCCGTGCGCGAGGAGCTGTCCCGCTATCTGTCCAGCCATCCCTGCCCGGCCTGTGGCGGCGCGCGGCTCAACGAGGCGGCGCGCAATGTGTTCGTGGCGGAGATGAGCCTGCCCCAGGTGACGGCCCTGTCCGTGGCCGACAGCCTGGCCTTCTTCGAGAAGCTCAAACTGCCGGGCAAGCGCGGAAAGATTGCTGAAAAAATCCTCAAGGAGATCCGCGAGCGCCTGCAGTTCCTGGTGAACGTGGGCCTGGATTATCTGAGCCTGGAGCGCAGCGCCGACACCCTGTCCGGCGGCGAAGCCCAGCGCATCCGCCTGGCCAGCCAGATCGGCGCGGGACTGGTGGGCGTCATGTATGTGCTGGACGAACCTTCCATCGGCCTGCACCAGCGCGACAACGCCCGGCTGCTCAGGACCCTGACCTACCTGCGCGACCTGGGCAACACCATCATCGTGGTGGAGCACGACGAGGAAGCCATACGCACGGCGGATCATGTGGTGGATATCGGTCCCGGTGCCGGTGTTCACGGTGGCGAGGTAGTGGCCCAGGGCACGGCGGAGGAAGTGGCCGCCAATCCTGCTTCCCTCACAGGCAAGTATCTCAGCGGCGAGCGGGCCATTGGTGTGCCCCTGATCCGTACGCCCGTGGACCCCAAACGTCTGCTGGTGCTGGAGGGCGCAAGGGGCAACAACCTGAAAAACCTGCGTCTGGAGATTCCCGTGGGCCTGTTCACCTGCGTCACCGGGGTATCCGGCTCGGGGAAATCCACCCTCATCAACGACACCCTTTATCCCCTGGCGGCCAACGTCCTCAACCGCGCCAGCCATACAGTGGCGCCCCACGATGCCATTCACGGCCTGGAGCATTTCGACAAGGTGGTGGACATCGACCAGTCCCCCATCGGCCGCACGCCCCGCTCCAACCCGGCCACCTATACCGGCCTGTTCACCCCCATCCGCGAACTGTTCGCTGGCGTGCCGGAATCCCGCTCCCGGGGCTACACCCCGGGGCGCTTCAGCTTCAACGTCAAGGGCGGGCGCTGCGAGGCCTGCAAGGGTGATGGCGTCATCAAGGTCGAGATGCATTTTCTGCCCGATATCTACGTGCAGTGCGACACCTGCAAGGGCAAGCGCTACAACCGCGAAACCCTGGAGATCAAGTACAAGGGCAAGAGCATCAACGAAGTGCTGGACATGACCGTGGAAGAGGCCCTGGCCTTCTTCGACGCCGTGCCCGTGGTCAAGCGCAAGCTGCAGACTCTGGTGGACGTGGGCCTGACCTACATCCAGCTGGGCCAGAACGCCACCACCCTCTCCGGTGGCGAGGCCCAGCGGGTGAAACTGTCACGGGAACTGTCCAAACGGGACACCGGCAGCACCCTGTACATCCTCGACGAACCCACCACCGGCCTGCATTTTCACGACGTGGAACAGCTCCTCGGTGTACTGCACCGATTGCGCGATCATGGCAACACCGTCATCGTCATCGAGCACAACCTGGACGTGATAAAGACCGCCGACTGGATCGTGGACCTGGGTCCGGAAGGGGGCGATGGCGGGGGCGAGATCATTGCCCAGGGGCCGCCGGAAGATGTTGTTACCGTCGCCGGTTCTCATACGGGGGTGCTCTTGAAGCCACTGCTCGCAGGCTGATCCGAAACTTCAGGTAGGTCGGACTTCAGTCCGACATTGCTCCGTTTCGGCGGATGTTGTCGGGCTGAAGCCCGACCTACGCTCGAATGGATCAAAGGTCGGAGTCAAATCACCCCAAGCCGTCCATGTTACGGGATACTGCCCTGATTTGACTCCGACCCTTCCAGTGATCGAATCAAATAGCGTACTCAATCTTCATGGTTGGTTCTTTGCCTGCAACTGTGCGAACACCTCCACCACTGGCCCAAGCAGCGTTTCATCGGGCGTTTCATTCATTTGTTCGACAGCCGCAAGATAGTGTTTCACTAGCTCAATCATTAGCGGCGCAAGGCCCCCAGGGTAGCGCAGAAAAGCAGAGGTGAGCTTTTCAATCCCTTCCGCAAAACAGTCTTTGGCTGTTGCCGGTTCATCAGCTTGCAGAAACCGGCCCAGTACCCCCAGGCTTGTCGCCAGGTCCGGCATGAACGCATCGGGGCACTGTTGGACCAGCTCACGACGGAGATTTACCGCCTCCCGTGCCGCTTCGAGCGCCTTTTCGCGCTGGCCCAGCTCAGAAAGTATGTTGGCCAAGTTATTGAGGCTCATTGCCAGGTCCGGCATGAATGCATCGGGGTGTTGTTGAGCCAGCTCACGACGGAGATCCACCGCCTCCTGTGCCGCTTCGAGTGCCTTATTGCGCAGGCCCAGTTCAGAAAGCATGATGGCCAGGTTGTTGAGGCTTGTTGCCAAGTCTGGCATGAACGCATCAGGGTGCAGTTGAGCTAGATCACGACGGAGATCCACCGCGTCCTGCGCCGCTTCGAGTGCTTTTTCGCGCTGGCCCAGCTCAGAAAGCACGGCGGCCAGGTTATTGAGGCTCATTGCCAAGTCCGGCATGAACGCATCAGGGTGCAGTTGAGCTAGGTCACGACGGAGATTTACTGCCTCCTGTGCCGCTTCGAGTGCCTTTTTGCGCAGGCCCAGTTCAGAAAGCATGATGGCCAGGTTGTTGAGGCTACCCGCCAGGTCCGGCATGAAGGCATCGGGGCGCTGTTGAGCCAGCTCACGATAGAGATCCGCTGCCTCCTGTGCCGCTTCGAGCGCCTTTTCGCGCTGGCCCAGCTCAGAAAGCCTGTTGGCCAGGTTATTGAGGCTCATTGCCAGGTTCGGCGTGAACGCGTCAGGCCGCTGTTGGGCCAGCTCACGATAGAGACCCACCGCCTCCTGCGCCTCTTCGAGCGCCTTTTCGCGCTGGCCCAACTCAGAAAGTATGTTGGCCAAATTGTTGAGGCTCATTGCCAAGTCCGGTGTGAATACATCGGGACGCTGTTGTGCGAGCTCACGACAGAGATCTACCTCTTCCTGCGCCGCTTCGAGTGCCTTTTTGTGCTTGCCAAGTGTAGAAAGGATGGTGGCCAGATTGTTAAGGCTTATTGCCAAGTTCGGCGTGAAGGCATCGGGGCGCTGTTGAGCCAGTTCACGATAGAGATCTGTCGCCTCCAGCGCCGCTTCGAGTGCCTTTTTGTGCTGGCTAAGTGCAGAAAGCATGGTGGCTAGGTTATTGAGGCTACCCGCCAGGTCTGGCGTGAACGCATCGGGGCGCTGTTGAGCCAGCTCACGACGGAGATTTACTGCCTCCAGCGCCGCTTCGAGCGCCTTTTTGCGCTGGCCCAGTTCAGAAAGCCTGTTGGCCAGGTTATTGAGGCTCATTGCCAGGTTCGGCGTGAACGCGTCAGGCCGCTGTTGGGCCAGCTCACGATAGAGACCCACCGCCTCCTGCGCTGCTTCGAATGCCTTTTCATGTTGGCCCAGCGCAGAAAGCCTGTTGGCCAGATTGTTGCTCAAGCGTCCAACTATATCGACGAAGCCTTCTTTATGGCTTGTGGTGGTTCTTAGCTGCTCAAGAGCATACCGGGTCATCTCCGCAGCAAAGTCGGCGAGCCCTACCGACTGCTCCGGGAGTGTATCCAGCAATTGGAGGATGAAATTCAGTTCACCCTTTGCTTTTAGTACCTTCGCCAGCCGTTGCCCCAGGGTTCTCAGGTGCCCGGTGGCCCGCAAGGGCAGACGGCTCAGGACGGTAAAGCCCTGTTTCAAGGCAGGAGCGGGCACGTCCGTTGAAAAGGCTGCTTCGGCCAGGGTCTCGGCATCGTTGTTGAGCACTTCCTCCACCAGAGTCTCCCCCAGGCGGTCGGGCCGCAGGGGGGCGATGGCGGTTTGTCCATCCTCCAGGTCTTGCCCATAGAGGTCGTTTAGCAGCGTATGGAGTGGATACGGATTTTGCTCGTGCAGCGCGGTGCTGGGGCGCCAGAGCCGGGGCAGGGATTCGACCAGCTCGCGGCTTGCGCCTTGCCACAGGGTGATGGTGGCCATGGCCTGGGCAACGGCCTCGGGATCGACATTGTCACGCCGCCAGTGGTGTTTTTCGTGTGCCAACAGGCGTTTCAGCAAGGCCTGCTCATCGCCGGCTCCGCTGCCGCCCAGCAAACGTTCCAGGGCCGCCAGGGAGACGAACAACGGAAGCTTGAAGTGCTCGCCGTCCAGTGCAGGGGGTGAGGACTCGCCGTGGATTTCAATGCCCGGCTGTTGTGACAGCGCGATCTGGAAAGCTTCACGGGCGCTGGCGTAAAACCTGGCCCGCGCCTCGTTATCCAGGAAGAAAGGCGGCAGCTCCTCCTGGCTGGGTGGGTATTCCTCCAGCAAGTTGGCCCCGTTATTATCGAGACGGTTCTGCAGTGAGGCCCACCATTGCCCTTCCATCCGCCGCGTGAGCAGCACGATTCTAATAGGGTGGTCTTGGGGTTCATTGCCTGCTGCATTCAACAACTTGTTCAGTTGCTCACCGCGGGTTTCAGCATAGTCCACGACGATGAGTGTCTTTGTCTGGCCATCGAACAGGGTTTCGTAGGCCCGTGCAGGTGCTTCCACGGCGGCGGCGTCACCGCTCAGGAAGCCCGTTCGCCAGCCATCGGCGCTGAGGCGTTGGCAATGCTCGATCATCCAGCGGGTCTTGCCAGCGCCGCCTTCGGCTTCGTAGAGGCGCAGGGCAATGTCGTCCTCGCTGTTCAACCAGGTCTGCAGCTCGTCATCTTCCGGGCGGGGAAAGTAAGGGACGATGGCCGCCGCGGGGTCGAGCAGCATGGCCTCGGTGGGCCGCCGACGCCAGGGTGGCGCGGGTATATTCAGCAATGCCGCCCAGCCGGCCTGTTCGGCCAGCGCCTTCAGGGCTGCATCCTGGTTGCGCAACAACGCGAGGGCCGTCTGCTGAAAAGCCACATCCAACGACCGGATTTGGCCGCTGTCGTAGGGCAGGAGCTCGTAGAGGCGGATCAGGATTTTGTGGGCGGGTTGCTCCGGGGATTGAATTCTGTGGTGGCCGCTCTTTTCTGCGATATAGTTCGCGGCTTCCTTGGCGTCGAAATCCAGCTTGGCAAAGGTGGCGGCACTGATGGGTACTTTCTTGATGGCCTCCAGAGCCTGGTGAAATTCCTGATTGGCCTCGCTGTCATTTAGTCCCAGTTCTTCCGCCAGTGCGGGAAGCTTCTTTTGAACGACGCGGATGAAATCCGAATCCTTTTTATTCCAGCGGGCCGTTATCCTGTCCAGCCACTGCTTGGCGCCTTCAGACCCTGCCGCCAACAGGACGGTGCCCAGCCCGGCGCCGCCGAGGCTCGTACTCAGGCTGACGATGGCCACCTGGGCCAGAAACTTGGCCAATGCTTTATTGTTTTCTTCGTCCAAAATGATTTTCCTTAAATCTGGAAATGCCTCTCTCCCCGAAGTCAGGTAGGTTGGGCAAAGCGCAGCGTGCCCAACAAATGGCGAAAAGTTGGGCACGTCGCTACCGCTCCTTTGCCCAACCTACGGTTTCTCCCACCAATCAAAACCGCCCGATATCGAAGGCCCCGATCGGCAGCTCCGAGCGCCCGTCCAGGATCAATTGGGAGATGATCCGGCCAATCACCGGCGAGAGCTGGAAGCCGTGCGCGGAGAAACCGAAGGCGTGATAGACATCGCTTGCGACCCCGCTCTTGCCGATCACCGGCAGGTTGTCGGGCATGAAGGCTTCGATGCCGGCCCAGGCGCGCACGATGCGGACGTTCTTCAACTGCGGGAAGAGCGTCATCACGGTGCGCGCACTGACCGCCAGTTTGGGCCAGTTCAGTATTGTTTTCTGGTGGGTGAAATCGAGTTCGGCCAGGTGCGCGCCGCCGATCAAGAGGGTGCCGTTTTGCATTTGCTTGAACGAGAGCTTGCGGCTGGCGGCACCAATCACCGGGTCGATGAAGTGCGGCAGCCGCTCGGTGATCATCAGCATCGGCGCGCCAGGTTTCAGCGGTACCGGTTCCCCCAGAGTAGAGCAGACATGCCCCGCCCAGGCGCCGGCGCAGTTGACCAGCACCGGGGCCTGGAATTCACCGGCCGGGGTATTCAGGAGCCATTCGTTGCCGTTGCGCTCGATGGCATCCACGCGCGTGGATGCGCGGTATTCGACGCCGAGTGACAGAGCCTTGCGCCGGAAGGCGTCCAGCGCGTGGAAGGGCCGCGCGTAGCCGTCGCCCCGGCAGATCAGGCCGCCCTGGCAGTGGGGCGACAATGCGGGCGCCAGCTGGTACAGCTCATCCCTGCCAATCATTTCTTCATGGTCGAAGCCGAGGTCACGCACCATGGCCGCGCGTTGTTCCAGCAAGGCCAGGTCTTCGGCATTCTCGGCCACCCTGATCTGGCCGGGGAAACGGGCATCGCAATCGGAATCGACCAGGGATTTGATGTTCTGCCACATCTGCGCCGCGGCAACGGACAAGGGGATCTCGGCCGGATGACGGTTGAGCCGGCGCAGGCCGCCGGCATTGACACCGGAGGCATGGCGGCCCGGGTGGTCCTTCTCCAGCACCATGCAGCGCATACCGCGCAGCGCCAGTTGCAAGGCCGTGGAAAAGCCCATCAGACCGCCGCCGATGATCAGTACCTCGGTCTTCATTCCGTCTCCTCCGGATACAGCTTGGCGAGCTGGCCCAGGGTCAGTGGCGCCACCGGCGGGCGGGTACGGTAGTGGCCGCCTTTGGCGACGGCTTTTCCGCCAGCGGCGGCGACGATATGGGCGACGGCGAGATCGCATTGCCGGCCCTGGCAGGGGCCCATGCCGCAGCGGGTCAGGAACTTGACCTGGTTGCTGTCGCCGAGGCCGTCGGCAACGGCCTGGCGGATCTGCCCGGCGGTGATCTCCTCGCAGCGGCAGACGATGGTGTCATCGTTTGGCACGGCAAGCAGCTTGGATGGAATATGAAAGAAGCCTTGCAGGAAAGGGCGGATGTGTTGTTCACCGCGCATCCAGCGGCGATCGTCGCGACTCAGGCGGTTACGCTCGCGCCGGTCGATCCGCCCCAGGGCATGCAGGGCCTGCCAGGCGGCCAGGCGGCCAGCGTGCTCGGCGGTGCGCGCGCCACCAATGCCGGCGCTGTCACCCGCGATCAAAATGCCGTCGATGCTGCTGTTGCCCCAGTCGTCGAGCCGTGGCCGCCAGCATTGCTGGCCAGCATCCCAGTCATGCACGCAACCGGCGGCGCGCGCCAGCTGGCTGTGGGGGATGACGCCGAAATGGATCAGCAGCAATGAGGTTTCGATGCGCTGTCGTTTGCCTTTGTGAAGAAAACCCACGGCCTCGATATGATCCGTACCCTCGGCTTCGAGATCGCTGACATTGTGCAGGGTATGGATGCCAGCCAGCTCCAGATCCTTCTTGTACTTCAGTCCCTTGCTCAGGTAATGCCGGGCCAGCAAGGCGCGCGGCAGGTAGGGCAGGGCGCGCAGGTGGTTGTGCATTGGCGTGAGATCGAGAATCGCCTCGATGCCGACGCCGGCATGCAGGTATTGCCAGGCTAGCAGCAACAGCAGGGGCCCGGAACCGGCCAGCACCATACCATCGGAGGGGATGATGCCATGGGCCTTGAACAGGATCTGGCCGGCGCCAGCGTTCATCACGCCCGGCAGGGTCCAGCCCGGGAAGGGCACAGGCCGCTCCATGGCGCCGGTGGCCAGCAATATCTGGTCGGCGGTGATGACCTGGGGCGCGCCATCGCGCAGCAGGCCGATCTCGCGTTTTTGGTTCAGGGACCAGACCCGGGTGGAAGGGATATAATCCACGCGGGCATCACGCAGGGCACTGACCAGTTGGCGGCCACGCTGGTATTCCTCGCCGAGCATCTCGGCGCGTTGCGGTGGAATCGACTCCATGGCGCGGTAGATCTGGCCGCCCGGCGCCTCCTGCTCGTCCAGCAGCGTGACCTCGATGCCGTGTTGCGCGGCGACCACGGCAGCGGCCAGCCCGGCCGGCCCGGCGCCGATGATGACCAGGGGGTAATGGGCTTTCACGATGGCAGTTTCCCAACGCCTTGCTGGAGTTCGATCTGCATGCCTTCGTGAACCCGCTCCTGACAGGCGCGGCGGTTGGGCTGGCCGTCGATGACCATCAGGCATTCATAACAGACGCCCATCAGACACAGGGGCGCACGCGCCGCGCCGGAAATGGGTGTGGTGCGGGTATGACGGATGCCTGACGCGAGCACCGCGGCAGCGGCGCTCTCGCCGGCGGGCACTTGGTAGGGGCGACCGTCGATGATGACCGTTACAGTTTGTTGCGGGGTTTCTTCAAGGCGTTTGAACATGACCCTGTCTTTGAGGCCGCTGAAAGGGGATGGAAACGGCTAGGCGTAGCAAAGCATGACATATGCTGGCAATTACAACCTCACCTGTCGCAGGATATCCTCATGTTCGAAGATCATGCATTGCTGCAGGTCAAGCTTGCGTCCACTTCCGGCGGAAGTCGCGCGCTGGTACATGGCCAGGCCGATGGCGACGTCGATGTAGGCCAGGCCAACGGCATTGAAATAGATGCGCTCATCGTCGGATTCGCGGCCCGGCTTGTGACCCGAGACCAGTTCATGCAGGTCGGCATGGATGTCGGCGCCCGACAGCAGGCCCTCGGAATACATGCGGCTCAGGGTCTGGGTGCGATGCGTCACCGTGTCCCAGTCGTCGCAGACGATCTTGTCGCACTGCAGGGCGACCTCGTATTCATCCTCCCAGCCGCCGATATGGCTGTAGAACGCGCCCGGTTTCATCCATGCCGCCTTCAACAGCGGCGCCTGGGCGCTGGTCGCGGTAACCAGGATATCGGCTCCATCCATGGCGGCGCGGCCATGGGTATTGGCGGCGACGAATGTCATGTCTGGAAACAGCGGGGATAACTCGTCGATGAACTTGCGCTCTTCCTCGGCGGTTTTCGCCGCCACCCGGCATTCCTTCAGACTGGGTCGGACGACCTTCATCGACAACAGGTGCATCTTGGCCTGTTCACCGGCGCCGATGAAGCCGATCACCTCGCTGTCTTTGCGTGACAGATGCCTGGCGGCGATGCCACCCATCGCGGCCACGCGCATGTTGGAGGCCAGCGTGCCTTCCATGACCGCGATGGGAAATCCTTTTTCGATCTCCGACAGCACGAAGATGGCCGACAGGTTCTGCACGCCGTACTTTACCGGATTGCGCGGAAAGACAGAAACCCACTTGACACCACAAACCTTCTCGTCGAGCAGGGTCGCCGGCAGGCAGTTGATGCGTTCCTGTGAGGCCTGGTCGAAGATCTGCACGATCTTCTCTGGAAACAGGATGCGCTGCTGCTCGAAAGCCAGCAGGGTTTTTTCGGCCACCTCCATGGCCATGCGGATATCGAAACAGCCTGATTCGAGCAGGTCTTCCTGGGACAGGTAGGTGAAGCTGATCTTGTGGTCGGTCATGGGGGAACTCACTGGGTTGTTATTGAATGTTTCAGGGGCGGAGTCAAATCATCCTGTTTTGTTGATATTGCACAACATCATCTTGATTCGAGGCCGCCCCCTTGCGCGGCCAGCCATCAGGGCCGGTCACCAAGACGTGGATCGTAGCGGCGTATCTCTATGTGCCCGCGTGGGTCGGAGGTGGTGGCCTGCAACAGAAGTTCACAGCCGCGCGGCACCTCCAGCCGGGTGCGAAGCATCGGCTGCTTCGTATCCAGCTCATAGCGGCGGCTGTGCCGGTTCTCACGCCGCTCGGGATCCCAGGCAGTGACCTGCAGCAGGCCACGTTCGCTGCCTTCCAGGCTCACCACCACGGGCACCTCCAGATCCCGCGCCACTGGTCGGCTGCGGCAGGCGGCGACCTGGCGCTCGTTGCGTCCGTAGTGGCTGACATCGCCCGAGCCGAGCTGCACCAGCAGGCCTAGGGAAGCCGTGTCCTGTTGCGGTTCCTCTTTCAGGGGAATCCAGACATGGCGGAACTGCTCGTAACCCAGAATGGGGCGCCGTGCCCGGTACCTGTCCTCGAAATCCACGATATGGCAATGCGGGGTGCCGCCAAACTCCGGGCCGCGCAGGCCGCGTCCCACCATTTGCTCGTACAGCACCTGGCTGATGGTGGGGCGGGCCATGACCACGTGGCTCACCGTGGGGGCGTCGAAGCCGGTGGTGAGGACCTCGCAGTTGCACAGCACATCCAGGCGGCCGGTCTTGAAGTCCGCGATCATGGCGCGCCGGGTGGCGGTGCGGGTGGTGCCACTGACGGCGGCAGCCCGCTTGCCCTTGTAGCGCAGCATGAAGGCCACCAGCTCTGCGTCCAGCACGCTGGGGCCGAAATACAGTACCCGCGCCATGGGTTCTTCATCGAGGATGCGCAGCAGTTCCTGAAGTACGATGCGGCGGCGCCGGGTCTGGTCGGCCTGCTGTTGCAGTTCCTGATCGAAGTTGAATTGCTGCTGCATCTCGCCTTCGGACGGCGGTTCGCCCACCTTCAGGGTGATGCCCGTGGGCACGGTGCGGGAGATGGGCACTGAGAGCACGCCCATTTCCTGCAGTTTTTTCAGTCGTTCAGCGGCATCCTGTCCCAGGGATTCGGCGACGATGAGGCGTTGAAACAGGGCCTGCAGGGCCTCGGTGCCGGCTTGGGGATTACGCGGATCGAACTCGCGCCGGTAGGGCGTGGCGGTAAGGCCGATGATGGCGGATTGTTCGCCGTGGCGCTCGATGATGCTACGGTAAGTAGGCGCTGCGGCGCGGTGCGCTTCGTCGATGACGATGGCCGCCGGATCCGGCCAGTCTTCCTGCGATTCGCCGACGAAGCTCTGGGGCGTGGAAACCAGCACCAGCACGGGCGCTTCCGTTTCCAGGCGGTCGGCAAGTTCCTGACGGTCCAGGCTCTGCCGGTAGCTCCCCCAGAATCGCGCCAGCAGCAAGGGCTGATTGCCTGCGGGATGGGAGCGCCACACATCCTCGAAAGAGGCCACAGCCTGTTCGCATAGCTCCTCGGTGTGCGCCAGCCACACCAGAACCATCTGGCGACGCCCGCCCTCGTCGAGCTGGCGGTGCGCCCACTGGTGCAGGCCCTCTACCGCCACCCGGGTCTTGCCCGCGCCCGTGGGCAGGGAAACCATGGCGCGATTCTCCGGCGCCGGGGTATCCAGGGTGGCCAGAAGCTGGTCACGTACTTCCTCCTGATAGGGCTTGAGACGGCGATAATTGGCAGGCGGCAGCACCGTCTGCAAAGGCTCGGGCCGCGCTCGGGAGCGGCTGCCTGCCAGCTCTGGTGGAAACCCGCACTCGCGCACGAAGTGGTGCGCCGCGCTGCCTCCGGGCACCCAGCGCAGAGGGCAATCGATTGGGCGGTCTTCGTGGCGCCGTACGGCGGCGGCCACTGCCTTGCGGATGGCGGCATCGGCAAACAGGTCGGCGTCCCGCGCCACCAGCAGGGCATCGGCCAGCTCGCCCGCATTGGAATGCCTGTCCTTGCCTGTCTCGGCGCGCCGGTCGGCGCGCAGGGCACGCTCAAAGCTCCCGGCCAGCTCCCGCAGCTTGCGCAGGGTCAGCAGCGCCTGCAAACGCTCGCTGGCGCGGTACTGCCACTCATCCGGGCGAAAACAGCTCACCGCGTCTGCTCCATTGTCGCGCCAGCCGGGTTCTGCCGAGCAGAAAAACAGCTGGGGAAAAGGGTAAGCCCGATGTCGTTCGGCATTTCGATGATTACCGTTGCATATTGGTTTCGCCCTTCATTTTACCCGGAAATGGGTTGGGATACCCGGCTGGGCGGGGTCGGAGTCAAATAGGAAGGATGGTGGGCGATTCGATGGCATGGAACCGTCTGATGCCGTTCCCTGTAGCGGTTTGGGTGGAATTTGACTCCGACCCCTGAGGGCAGGGACAGGCGGCTGGTCGGGGTCGGAGTCAAATGGGGAAGATGGTGGGCGATTCGATGGCATGGAACCGTCTGATGCCGTTTCCTGTAGTGGCTTGGGTGGAATTTGACTCCGACCCCTGAGGGCAGGGACAGGCGGCTGGTCGGGGTCGGAGTCAAATGGGGAAGATGTTGGGCGATTCGATGGCATGGAACCGTCTGATGCCGTTCCCTGTAGCGGCTTGGGTGGAATTTGACTCCGACCCCTGGGCACAATGCCAAATCAGAACTCCCATAAACATCGTATCGGCACGGCGTACAATCCCTCTCCAAACGGCAGCATGGCTTCGCCGTCGTACAGCACGA
>JALVNE010000340.1 GCA_027026755.1 Sedimenticola sp.
GACGACAGCGGCGTGACCGGCATGCGTGTGAAAAACGTCAAGGACGGCTCCACCCAGGATATCGAGCTGCAGGGTGTGTTCATCGCCATTGGTCACTCGCCCAATACCAGCCTGTTCGAGGGCCAGCTGGAGATGAACAACGGCTATCTGAAGGTGAAGAGCGGCACTGAGGGCAATGCCACGGCTACGTCCATCGAAGGCGTCTATGCCGCGGGTGACGTGGCGGACCATGTCTATCAGCAGGCGGTGACGTCCGCCGCCAGCGGCTGCATGGCGGCCCTGGATGCGGAGAAATACCTGGACGCCCTGGAGAAATAACGCTTGCTGTTCCTGCTGGACGGCACGTCTCCCCAGGAACCCTTTCCCGATCCGGAAATGGCGGAGACGGAACCCGATGGCCTGCTGGCCATCGGCGGGGATCTGTCTCCGGAGCGCGTCGTCCAGGCCTATCGCCAGGGGATTTTTCCCTGGTATGACGAATCCCAGCCCATTCTCTGGTGGAGCCCGGACCCGCGCATGGTGCTCTATCCGGCTGAGCTGCACGTCAGCCGCAGCCTGCGCAAGCTGTTGCGCCAGGGGCGCTTTTCCGTCACTTTCGATCAGGCTTTCGGCCAGGTGATACGCGGCTGCGCTGCGCCGCGAAATGGCGAGGCGGGCACCTGGCTGACGGCAGAGATGATCAAAACCTGGGAGCGTCTGCACGAACAGGGCATTGCCCATTCCGTGGAAGCCTGGCGGGATGGCCGTCTGGCCGGTGGCCTGTACGGCAACGCCCTTGGCGGGATGTTTTTTGGCGAATCCATGTTTGCCCGGGAATCCAATGCGTCCAAGGTGGCCTTCGTGTGCCTGACCAGAAGTATCGAACAGGCCGGCTTCGGGCTGGTGGACTGTCAGGTGTACACGGATCATCTGGCGTCCCTTGGCGCGCGTCTGATTCCCCGCAGGCAGTTTCTCGACAGCCTGAAAAGGCTGCTGAAGCAACCCGCACGGTTTCCAACGGAGCCTCTATGCGCCTGAATCTCGGTCTTACCCCGGAACATGCCTGCAGTTACCTTCCTGACAGGCAATCGCGTTCTCTCGTGGTGGTGGATGAGGCGCTGTTGAATCCGGTGACCTATGATGCCCTGCTGCAACAGGGCTACCGCCGCAGCGGCGATCATGTGTACCGGCCCTGGTGTGTTTCCTGCCGTTCCTGCATCGCGGTACGCATTCCGGTGGCAGACTTCAGGCCTGATCGCGGCCAGCGCCGCTGCATGAAGCGCAACAAGGATCTGCGCCTGGAATGGAGGCCCGCGGAGCTGACCGAGGAGCAGTATCGACTGTACCTGGCGTACCAGGAAGGCAGGCATGCCGGCGGCGCCATGGCCCAGAGCAGTTGGGAAGAAACCAGGAGTTTTCTTCTCGCGGGTTGGAACCATGTGCAAGTGTTGGAAATGCGCCTGGACGGGGAGCTGGTGGCGGCGGCCTATACCGACCTCATGCCCAGCAGCCTGTCCGCCGTGTACACTTTTTTCCGGCCCGACCTGGAGCGGCGCTCTCTTGGCAGCTTTGCCATCCTGGAACAGGTCGCACGGGCGGTCCGGGAAGGAAAAACCTGGCTCTATCTTGGCTACTGGATTCCCGAGTGCCGCAAGATGTCCTACAAGTCCCGTTTCCGGCCCCACGAGATTCGCCGGCCCAAGGCCGATTTTCAGGATGAACGCTGGGAATGGGTGGAAAAGGAAGGTTCTGCCGACAGGGACAGGTCATCCAGGTTTGGGCAGGGGTGAGGTCTGCTCCTGGCTCCGCTGTCAACAAGAGTTGACAATTCGTCGCGACATGCCTAACATGCCCGATCTTCACGGAGCGTAGCGCAGCTTGGTAGCGCACCACAATGGGGTTGTGGGGGTCGGAGGTTCGAATCCTCTCGCTCCGACCAGATACGAGGGGTGGTCATCGTTGGCCACCCTTTTTTCTTGTCAGAAGCGACAAGAATACCTATCCTCAAGCTTTTTCCGCTTACCCCACAAAGGAGACAATCATGGCAGCAGAAGCCGCGAAAGAAGCCGCCACGGCACCCGTTGATGTCGTAAAGGAAATGGGCGATCTATTGGAGCCCGGCAGCATGGAACAGCTGCTGCAGGCAGGAAAAGACCTGCTGATCCAGTATGGCCCCAGGGTGCTTGCCGCCATTGCCGTCTTCTTCATCGGGAAGATGCTGGCCAAGTGGTTGCGAGGCATCGTGGTGCGGCTCATGAACAAGGCGGACGTGGACCCCATGGTGACGGGTTTCACCGCCAGCATGGTCTATATCGGCCTGATGGTGTTCGTGGTCATGACGGCCCTGGGGCAGGTGGGCATACAGACCACCTCCTTCCTGGCGGTGTTGGGTGCTGCGGGCCTGGCCATCGGCCTGGCTCTGCAAGGCTCCCTGGCCAATTTCGCCGCCGGCTTTCTTCTCATCATCTTCCGTCCCTTCAAGGTGGGGGATGTCATCGAGGCCGCCGGTGTGACGGGCAAGGTGGATACCATCCAGATATTCACCACCACCCTGAGAACCCCCGACAACAAGACCATCATCGTGCCCAATGCCAAGCTGGGCAACGACAACATCGTCAACTATTCCACCCAGAAGACCCGGCGGGTGGATCTGGTCGTGGGGGTGTCCTATGACGCGGATCTGAAGGAAACCCGGGCCATACTCCAGGATATCATCGACAGTGACGAACGCGTGCTCAAGGATCCAGAGCCGCAGATCGTGGTGGGCGAACTGGCGGACAGCAGCGTGAATTTCTTCGTGCGGGTGTGGGTGAATTCCGCGGATTACTGGGGCGTGTATTTCGATGCCAACGAGCAGGTGAAGCTGCGCCTGGACGAGGCTGGCATCGGCATACCTTATCCGCAACGGGATGTTCACCTGTATGAACACAAGACGGCCTGACGGGGAATCGGCGCCGGATCGAAGTGCATGGCGCTTTTTTGCCGCGGCCTTTGTCCTGCTGCTGTCCGGCTGCTCCTCCATTGGCAGGGTGGAGAACCGGCCTGCGGCGGATCTGGCCTCCGTCCAGCCCCGTTATTCCGCCTCCCGGCACGACAAAACCCACCCCCTGGGCGACACTCTGGTGGTGCTGGCGTTCTCCGGTGGCGGAACCCGGGCGGCGGCCATGTCCTATGGGGTACTGGAAGAGCTGAGGGACACCCGCTTGAAGGGAGGGAAGACCCGGCTGCTGGACGAAGTGGACAGGATCAGCTCTGTTTCCGGCGGCAGTTTCACTTCAGCCTACTA
>JALVNE010000341.1 GCA_027026755.1 Sedimenticola sp.
ATCCCTGGCCCGCGCCGCGATGTCCAGTACCATGCGGGTGTTGCCCTCTATGTCTCCCACCTTGAAATTGGCTTGCGCCAGGGCAATGGCAGCAGGCATGATCAGAATGTCTCCCGTTCTTGCAAAGGGTGGTAAAGTATCATAATAGCTTTCATGATTATGGAAAAACCTATGCGTGGGTCGGACTGCGGGCCGGACTTCAGTCCGGCATCACTCCTTCGTGGCAGCTGTTGTCGGGCTCAAGTCCAAGCTACGGGAAATCCGACCTCCAGCCATTGTAGGCCTTCAACACCAAGCATTATCTCCCCATGAAGTTCATTTTCCTGCTCACTGCCATTCTGCTCATCTGGTGGATACTCAAGACCCTGAACCGCAGTCGGCTTGCGGACAGGAAACCACGCATCAGGAACATGCTGCCCTGCGCCCATTGTGGCCTGCACATCCCCGAAGACGAAGCCATCATGCGTCATGGAAAGTCCTATTGCTGCAGAAAGCACGCGGAAAAGGACAACCCCTGATGCGCGCAGACCGTCTGGCCGACCGCCTCATCGTCATGCCGGAGGTCTACAGCCGCCACAAGCGGCTCATGCACCTGTATTTCACTTACCGGGTCATGCTGGCGGTGGGCCTGGTGGTATTTGCTGCCACGGGGATAGGGCCTTCCTTCCTTGGCACCGTCGCCCCCAAGCTGCACATCATCACGGTGCTGGTCTATTTCATCCTCACCATCGCCTCCCTGGGCCTGAGTTTCTTCGACCTCGAGGCCATGGAGCTGGAATATTCCTTCGCCATGATCGTGGACAGCATCGTCATCGCCATCCTGCTGTACACGTCCGGCGGTCCCCAGTCCGGGCTGGGAATCCTGCTGGGCATTTCCATCGCCTTCGGCGCCCAGGGCATGCCTTCGCGAACCGCCATGTTCTCGGCGGCGGTCGCCACCGCAGCCATTTTCATCGAATCCTGGGTGGCCTCGACAATCAACGATACGCCCATCAGGCATTTTTCCCTGTTGGCCATGTTGGGCGTTTCCTATTTCATCCTGGCATACCTGTCCCGGGAGCTGTCCACCCGCACCCTGCTCAGTGAAAGGCTGGTCAAACAGCAGGGCAAGGACATCGCCGATCTCACGGAACTGAACGAACAGGTCATCCACCATATGCAGACCGGGGTGGTGATACTGGATGCGGAGGACAGGATCAAAATGCTGAACGACGCTGCCTGGCAGTTCCTCGACCGGCCCATCAGCACTGTGGGCTATGCCGTGAAACAGATAAATCCTGAACTGGAAAAGGCGCTGCAGGACTGGAAGAAACAGCCTTCCTCCCGACAACGGCACGTGCATACACAGATCGAGGGCAATGACCTGATGGTGAAGTTTCAGCGCCTGGGTGAAAACGAGGACTCGGGAACCCTGATTTTCCTGGACGACGCCTCCCGCGCCGCGGAAGCCGCCCAGCAACTCAAGCTGGCATCCCTGGGCACCCTGGTGGCCAGTATCGCCCATGAAATCCGCAATCCCCTGGGGGCCATCGGTCATGCCAGCCAGCTGTTACAGGAATCGGAGGAACTGCAGGGAACGGACCGGCGCATGGCCGAAATCATCGACAAGAACACAGCGCGGCTCAACGAGGTCATAGAAAATATCCTTTCCCTTTCCCGCCAGCGTTCCGTGAAACCGGAAAAGATCCGCCTGGAACTGTGGCTGGCCAAGCTGACCAGGGAACTGATGCTGAATCACGGCCTGGGGGAAAACCAGATCGTTCATTACCTTTCCCCCCAGGATACCAGCCTGGTATTCGATCCCCAGCAGCTCTCCCAGGTCATCAACGCCCTGGTGGACAATGCAGTGAAACACCAGCCGGAAAAGGGAGAGAAACTGGTGATCACCATCGCCGGCGGCGTGGACAGCAACACCGGCGACGGTTACATCGAGGTCATAGACAACGGCAGCAATATACCACCGGACATCATAGACAAGCTGTTCGACCCTTTTTTCACCACCAGCAATGAAGGTACGGGATTGGGCCTGTATGTGGTCAAGGAACTCTGCGATGCAAACAACATACGTATCAGCTATATTCCGGTATCCGCAGGAGGCAACTGCTTCAAGCTCAAGTTTCCCCGCCAATGACAAGGACTGCAAGCCATGGACAATCCCACAGCCCTGATCGTCGATGACGAACCAGACATCCGGGAACTCCTGGAACTCACGCTGTTGCGCATGAATGTCGAGACGGTGAGCGCCGCCAACCTTGCCGAAGCCCGGGCCGCCCTGGCAAGTCGGGATTTTCAGCTCTGCCTGGCCGACATGCGGCTCCCGGACGGGGATGGTATCGACCTGGTACGGGAGATTCACGAGAAGTATCCCGGCACCCCTGTCGCCATGATCACCGCCCACGGTAACATGGAAACCGCCATCGAAGCCCTGAAAGCCGGTGCATTCGATTTCGTCTCCAAGCCCGTGGACCTTCCTGTACTGCGCAATCTCGTCAGCAAGGCGCTGAAGCTCCACGAACCCGATGACAGACAGGTCTGCAAGCTGGAGCAGGAAGTTCCGGAATGTCCCCTGCGCGGCGGCTCCAGCGCCATGGAAAAAGTCCGCGAACTCATTGGCAAACTGGCGCGCAGCCAGGCGCCGGTGCACATAACCGGGGAATCGGGTACGGGCAAGGAACTGGCGGCCCGTCTCATTCACCAGATGGGGCCCAGGAACGACGGGCCCTTCGTCGCCGTGAACTGCGGCGCCATCCCTCACGAACTCATGGAAAGCGAGTTGTTCGGCTACAAGAAGGGCGCCTTCACCGGTGCCGTCACCGACAAGACCGGTCTGTTCGTCGAAGCCAGCGGTGGCACCCTGTTCCTGGACGAGGTGGCCGACCTGCCCCTGTCCATGCAGGTCAAGCTGCTGCGCGTCATCCAGGAAAAGATGGTTCGCCCGGTGGGGGCCACCAAAGAAATCCGTATCGACGTGCGCATTATCAGTGCCACCCATCAGGACCTTGCCAAGAAAGTTCAGGAAGGTGAATTCCGCCAGGACCTTTTCTACCGCCTGAACGTCATCGAACTGCGCATGCCATCCCTGCGGCAGCGGCCGGAAGACATCCCGGAACTGACCCGGCATCTGCTGGAACATATCGCCGGCAACTACCAGCAGGCCGTTCCCCGCGTGCAGGAAGACGCCATGGAAGCGCTCAAGGCCCACCCTTTTCCCGGCAACGTGCGTGAACTGGAGAACATTCTCGAGCGCGCCTTCGCCCTGTGCGAAGACGGGGTCATCACCCTGGACGACCTGGGCCTGCTGAACCTGCCCGGTGACCAGACAGATACGGCAACAGAACAGCCGAGGCTGCCGGACGAAAATCTGGAGGACTATCTGGCCAGGGTGGAGAAAAATATCCTGCTCAAGGCGCTGGACGAGGCGGGAGGCAACAAGACTTTGGCCGCGAACCGGCTGGGCATCAGTTTCCGTTCCTTTCGCTACCGTTTGAGCAAACTGGGCATAGGCGGCAGGGACGAGGATAAATAGCCCGCGGCAGCTTCCCGGCTGCCGCGGACCGGCGCATCAGAAATCCACCTGCAGGCCGAGATTGACGAACTGCTGATCGTTGTCGTCCTCGCCCTTTCGCAAAGCATAGTCTATTCCCAGGGTCACGCCCTTGCTCATGCTCAGGCTGTACCCCAGATCCAGTTTCCAGTAGTAATCCGACGCCTCGATGTCATAGAGCCGGAAATGGCTGCCCGGCAGGCTGTTCAGACCCGCCGTGACGCTACGGCCATCGTCTTCCAGTTCCGCCTCATACGACAGAGCCCCGCGCAGGCTGCCAGTTCCGAGACGGTAATCTGCGAACAGCCCCCCTTCCAGCAACAGGGAGTCGCGGTCCTGTGAGCCGAAGTTCATGGACGTGGAACGCGCCCCCTGCTCCCGGTAAGCATCCACATCCACGGACTGGTAATTGATGCTGACGAAGGGACCGGCGTGGAAATCATCCCTGCTCACCAGGGTCACGCCCGCCATCAGCCTGGCTGCCCAGGCATCGGCACTGGAGCTGCCCTGTTCGAGGCGGCTGGCATTGCCCAGGCCGATGACCCGTTCGATGTTATCCAAATCGCTGTTCAGGCTCACGCTGAGAATGGCATTGGCAAACCAGGCATCCCGGCGGTAATCGGCAAAGGCAGACAACAGGGCGCTGCTGGCCTCGAAGCTGCCCAGGCCGCGGGAGAAATCCACATCACTGTAGGCCCCTTCAAGGGCAGCGCCGAAAACCCAGTTGCGGTCCATGCGCCAGGCGGCGCCAACCATCAGGCTGGCGTCATCTGCCCTCGCATCCCAGGCCTGGCCGGCTGCCAGATCCTGGTCGCCCATGCCACCATTGACGAAGAAAGACCAGCCCTCGCCAAAGCCCATGGCCAACTGCGACTGAAGCTGCTGCTGGCCGGTCCGCATCTGCCCCAGAACCACTTCAGGAAGATTGGCCACCAGAGCCGGCGCGGTCACCACGGATATGGCGTAGTCCGCAATGACCTGGTGGGCGATGGCGGTGGGATGCACGGGATCGGCAAAGAAGAACAGTCCCGGGGCCCGGGGATCGACCAGGGTATCGGAAGTACACTGCAGGGACAGAGGCGTGGTGCAGGCAGTGCCCGTGACATTGAGCAACCCGAAGGAACCCGGGTCTGCCATGGCCTCGTTGAACAGGGAATGGATGTCCAGGCTGATGATATTCGCCTGGCTGGCATTGGCACCCGCGAGCAGCGTGGCATTGAACACGCTGGACAGGCTGCTGCCCAGAGCCACGTTCTGCATGAAATAGGGCGTCAGGCTGCCGGCCGGCATGCCCAGCACGGCTTCCGCCGCCGCCAGGGCATTGGCCTGTACAGTGGCTACATCAGCGCCGCCCATGGCCAGCACCGTGGCCGCAGCCACAAGAGCGTCGCCCGCAGCAGGGTTGCCCGCGCCAGCCCGGGCTACCGCATCCAACAACATGGCGGGGGTGGCGCCGATATCAGGCAGGTTGGGCACCAGTATGTAGCGGGCACCTGCATTGGCAAGCCGCTCCACCTGGCCGAGCAGATTCTGCGCGCTGCCAGCCATGTTCAAGGCTGCTTCACCTGGCGGCAGGCCCACACCCACCAGGCCCATGTTGAAGAACACATCGTTGGCACCACCCCAGACGCTGTAGAGGGCATTGCCATCGGCCCGGTTTGCTTTCCCCAGATAATAGTCCACCTGCGCGGAAATGGGTGTGGCGCCCTGTGGAGAAGGCGTCTGTCCCACGCCCATCGGGTTGGTCACCTGGGCGCCGCCCTGGGCGTAGTTGGTGCCCTCCGGGTCCGTGTCATCCGGATTGTTCGGGTTGTTGGCCACGGCCCCGCCAGCGAAGAAATCGGCCAGATGCTCCGCCCAGACCTGGGCGGGGCTGGTGGTGAACTTGGCGTCTCCACGGGCATCCGGATTTCCCTTGAAGGCACCGCTGTCCGTGAGGCTGTCTCCAAAAAACACCGTATCGGAAAATTCCAGGGCCTGGGCGCTTCCCAGGCTCAAAATCAGGGCGACGGATACCCCCAACACGCTGGTTCTGCTGCTATTCATGTTTGCTCCCTTTTTGGTTTATGCTTGGCAGGCTGCTCGACCGCCGTTTCAAAGCAAACTCTAAGCCATTCAGTCACAGGGGGCAACAAAGGGGGACAACCAATGCCTATCAGCAGACTTGAGTTTCATACCACCGGAACCGATTGCTGGCGGCTGGATACCGGCCTCAACAGGCCGGGGCATACCGCCTGTTATCTCCTTCATGATGCCGGGGAACTGGCGCTCATCGACACCGGCACCAGCAACAACATCCCCGCTCTGCTGCAAACCCTGCGCGACCTCGGCTTCTGCGCTTCCCAGCTGCGTTGGATACTGCCCACCCATGTGCACCTGGATCATGCCGGCGGCGCCGGCGCCCTGCTGGCCGCCTGTGACAACGCCACCCTGGCCACCCACCACCGCGGCCTGCCCCATCTGATCGATCCGGAAAAACTCCAGCAGGGCGCCCTGGCCGTGTATGGCGAAGCCGTTTTCTCCCGCGCCTTCGGCTCCCTGCTTCCCGCCCCCGCCGACCGCTGCCGGGCCCTGGAACACGGGGATCGGGTGCCGCTGGGGCGGCATGAACTGCTGTTCATCGACACCCCTGGACACGCCAACCATCATGGCTGCTTCTTTCACGAACCCAAGGGCAATCTCTATACCGGCGACGCCTTCGGCCTGCGCTACGAAGCCCTGGATGATGACGGACGGCCCTGGCTCATGGCCACCACCACCCCCGTGGCCTTCGAGCCGGATCTGTGGATGCAGTCCCTGGACCGGATGATGGCCCTGACGCCCCGCCGCGCCTGTCTCACCCATTTCGGCCCCCTGGAAGACCCCCTGAAATGGCAGGAACAGTTGCGTCAGTCCATCCGGGATCACCGGGACATCGCCCTGGAAGAAGAACGCCTGGGAACCCCGGCAGGGCGGGAAGAACGCCTGGCTCAGGCCCTGATGGAAAAAATGCTGTCCCGCCTGTCAGAACACAAGCCGGACGTGGACGAAGCGCTTGCCCGCCGCCTGCTGCAGGATGACATCCGGCTCAACAGCCAGGGACTGGCGGTCTGGCTGGCGCGGCGGCAAAAAAGGAAACTGACTCAATAGATCTTGGCCACCAGGCCATCATGCACCCAGGTCTTGAGAAACCCCGCGGCACGCAAGGGAGCATGCTCCTCGTCTATCCATTCCAGCAGGCCTTCACACAGATCGGCAAAGCACATGCCTTCCCTGGCCCTGTCCAGGGCCCAGGCCTCGTCCACATCCAGCCGCCGCCATGAAGGCGCCAGCTCCCTGCGCCACAACAGCCAGCCCCGGGGATATTCCTGGCGCTCCGGTTCTGGCACCTCCTCGCCCCGGTCCAGGGCGGACCACAGCAGGGGAATGTTCCACTCCAGGTCCAGCCGCTGCATGGCCGGAATGAAGGCAAGGTGCATGTCGGGCCAGCTGTCCGGCGGCAGGGCGGCCAGCTCATCCAGGGTCAAGGCCGGGCTGTCCGCCGCATCGAACACCAGGCCCTGAGCCCATTCGAATGCCGCCATTTCCGCCACCTGGGGATAAGCGGCATAGGGCTGGGTGTTGCGCAGAAAGTCTTCCATGTGGCTGCCGAACCAGCGGATGGAGGGCCAGGTGGAAGGATGCCGGCGGATGTATTCCAGGCAGAGCTGATAGAACTGCTCATCGCCGATCATGCCCCAAAGACCAGGAAAATCCACGCCCAGGCTTTCCACCAGCCGGGCGCGGTAGGCCCCGGCATAGAGTTCCATGCGTTCCCTGGCGTCAGCCCGCTCATCGCCAGCGACACCCGGGGGAATCACTTCGCTGCCCCCTGTCAGGTAACCGCCAAAGGCATGCTGCAGTTCCTCCAGATTCTTCATCCTGGCAGCCCCCAGCAGTTTTCGCCGATATCCCGCAAGGACTGCAGTTCCTCCAGCAATTCCTCCAGAGGGGGGATGTTGTCGTCCCGCTCGATCATGGTGGACACCGGCCCCAGCAGCTCGCAGGTCCTGGCATAGAGGTCCCGGACCTCGTCGCGGATGGGCATGTCATGGGTATCAATCATGATCTTCCCTGAAGCATTGGTGCTATGCCCGGCCATATGCAGCTGCCATACCCTGTTGGCCGGCACGCCCCGAATGTAGTCCATGGGAGCGAAACCGTGATTGACGCTGCTCACATAGACATTGTTCACATCCAGGAGTAACAGGCAGTCGGCCGCCTTGACCACCTCGGTGACGAACTCCCATTCGCTCATCTCCGAGCTGTCGAAGCTGACGTAACTGGACAGGTTTTCCAGAAGAATCTGCCGCCCCAGATAATCCTGCACCCGGGACACCCGTTCCGCCACATGGCTGACGATCTCCCGGGTATAGGGCATGGGCAGCAGATCGTGGAAGTTGTGTCCGCCGATCCCCGTCCAGCACAGGTGATCCGAGATCCATTCCGGCTGCACCCGGTCCATCAGGGCCTTGAGATCACGCAGGTAATCCATGTTCAACGGATCGGTGCTGCCTATGGACAAAGAAACGCCGTGCATGACCAAAGGATAGTCCTGCCTGATTCTGTCCAGGTAGTACAGGGGCTTGCCACCATCGACCATGTAGTTTTCGGAAAGAATCTCGAACCAGTCCACGGCAGGATCATTCCTGAGTATGGCGTCGTAATGCTCCTTGCGCAGCCCCAGGCCGAAGCCGAGAAAGGGTCTGTTCATATCAAAGCTCCCCATGGAAATGCTGAACAGGCCGTGAAGCCGCAATCGTTCAGAACTCCCCAAGAAAAAACCGGGCATGCAGATGCAGGCCCGGCTTCCCTCCGCATCAGCAATGCGGAAACTATTTCTTCATGGGTTCGAAGGTGCCGCCGGCCTTGTCGCATTCCGCCTTGGTCATCTTCAGGAACCCCTGACCCTTGCAGGCATTCATGCCTTTGCAGGCATTGGTGGCCGTAGCACAGGCGCTTTGCCCCTTGCAGGAATTGGCGCCCATACACTTGCCCTTGGCATCGTCCGCCATGACGCCCATGGGCGCCCCCGCCAGCATTGCTGCTGCCGCTGCTGCCAGTGCCATACCTCTTGCTTTTTCTACTGTTCTCATCTCACTCCTCCTGACAGGAATTCTGTTTCATACATATTGCTTGTTGCGGACGCTGATCAGCATCCGCATTCATTATAGACCCACGGCAAAGGAGAATTGTTTCATTTCATCCGAGATTTATTTATTAACCCGGCACCAATATAGATGACGCTCAGCCGTGATGCACTGTTCGCCAGCAAGGCATCAGGTTGCCGCTGTAGTCATTCTACAGCAAGACCTGATAACGCAGACTGGCGGACAGTGCATCACGGCCTGCCTTTAATATCAATGAGTTGGGGCTTCACCTGTATTGGTGCCGGATTGATATCAGCAGGGAAAGAAAGGCTTCCTGCTGATGAATATCTTCCAGCATTACATCGTCATACAGCAACAGGCGGGGAAAACGGCTTCGCACCCAGGCGGCAAATACCCCGTCATGATCATCCTGCAGTTCTTCGCCATCGGGGCCGTAAAGAGGCGTGCTGCCCAGACCGCAACTGGGAGAACGGGACTTGAAAATCAGGGCATCAAGACCGGTCAGGCGGTCTTTCTGCTGTTCGATCCAGCCGTGCAGCTGAGCAGTCACATCCAGGCCATGATCCCTCGCCCCACGCATGACTACCCCGTCCCGCCCCTGGCGAACCAGCTGCACCGGCGGCCGGGGCACCCCCAGCCCGGCTTCCGTCTCCGGACAGATGGGCAGGAGTTCGGCATGACGCCGCAGCACATCGCGAATCCAGGCATGAGGACGGGAAGCCCCGTCATAACGTACCGGCTGCCCCAGCAGGCAGGCGCTTACTCCCACCCTTGGCTTCATCGGAACGCGGCGGCCTTCACGTCGAAATCCATCCGGCCCTTCCAACGGACCAGTTTCGGCAACAGTCTGGGACTGATATCGAAATCACTCAGGTCATCCTCGAAATAGCCCTTATCGAACACCGCCACGCATACGCTCAGCCGTTGAGCTTGCTCTTGACATACAACTGGGTCACCTGGTCCATGATCGTCATGATCTTGTCCGTGGACGCAAAAACCGTAACAGGTAATCCACCTTTTTCTATGTCCAGGAAAAAGC
>JALVNE010000342.1 GCA_027026755.1 Sedimenticola sp.
CCGGGAGGCCGTCCCGACCTGAAGCCAAGAGCTTGTACGTAGATGGGCCCCCGTCCTCTTCGCCAATACCGTGGAGTATCTGAGGCCTTGAACAGCTGTTCTTGAGCCTGTATTCGCAAGGTCGGTAGGCGAGGGTTCAGGATCGGGAGCCGGGTTTAATGGTAACAGAACACGATGTGAGGAAAAAATGATTTCAGCCGGTATTGATGTCAGCGCAAAGCAACTGGAAATCGTCGTCAATCGCAATGACACTTCGATCAGCGCCCCCATCACCTTCGATAACGATGCCAAAGGGCATCAAGCTGTACTCAAAGTCTTGCAGAAAAGAAAGGTTCAGCGCGTATGCGTGGAAGCAACAGGTATTTATCATCTGGATCTGTGCGTGCTATTGGATGGCACCGAAATTGAGTTGATGGTCCTCAATCCAAAGGCCGCCAAGCAATATGCTGATGTCATGATGAAAAGGAGCAAAACAGATGGCGTCGATGCGACGCTGTTGGCTGGATATGGCCAGCACATGCCGTTTTCTCCATGGAAAAAGCCGGATGACGCCTTTCTCCAAGTCAGAGCGTGTGCCAGGCGGATTGAGGCGCTGACCAAGCAGCGGACACAGGCCAAGAATCAACTGCACGCGTTGCAGGCCACAGACACCACACCTTCATTCATCTTGGAGGACGTCCAGTTATCGATTGCCCAGGCTGACCACCAAATCGATGCTTTGCGTCAACGCACTTTGCAGTTAATCGAGGCCAACGAAACGATGCAACAGGTACTGACCTTATTGCTGTCAGTGAAAGGCATCGCTGAAGCCAGCGCCATTCAACTGATGGGAGAACTGCTGGTTTTGCCTGATGACATGAAAGCCAAGCAATGGGTGGCAATGGCCGGGCTGGATCCCAAGCATCATCAATCAGGCAGCAGCATCAACAAGAAGGCGCGCATCAGCAAGGTGGGCAACCGTTACCTGCGCCAGGCCCTCTATATGCCAGCATTGAGCGCCGCCCACCATGACAAACACGTCAATGCCTACTACAGGCACTTGATCGAAAATCGTGGGCTCAAGAAAATACAGGCCATCTGTGCGGTGATGCGCAAGTTGTTACACGCAATTCACGCCATGCTCAAACAACAACAGCCGTTCGATAATACGCGTTTCTTTGATTTGTCCGGGACCACTGCATGATAAATTATTTTGATAAACACATGGCAAATTGGACTTGCATGTGAACAGAGTATCTACGGACAGGTTTTCCATATTCGGGGTGTGACCAGCAGGTTCGTGAAAAGTTAGCCAAGTGTCGAAAACAACCTTGAAGGGCTTCCTTACAACACCCTGTCGGCTTGGGGTTATCATACCGCATCATCTTCAGGAGCCCACCTCATGCAGGAACTTTTCATCGAAACCCCGCAGCAACTCCACGACTTCATCGAAAAGGTAAAACACAGCCCCTGGCTGGCCGTGGACACGGAGTTCATTCGTGAGCGCAGCTATTATCCCCGCCTGTGCCTCATCCAGGTGGCCAATGACAAGCTGGCTGCCGCCATCGACCCATTGGCTCTGAACGACCTTTCTCCTCTGAAGGAACTGCTGCTCGATTCCGCCATCGAAAAAGTCTTTCACGCCGCCCGCCAGGACCAGGAGATTTTTCTCAACGAACTGGGCGCCCTGCCACAGCCGGTGTTCGACACCCAGCCCGCCGCCGCCCTCCTTGGATATGGCGACCAGGTGGGCTACGGCAAACTCATCCAGCTGGTGCTGGGGGTGGAACTGGCCAAGGATCACTCCCGCACCGACTGGTCCCGCCGCCCCCTGGACAAGGCCCAGCTGCGTTATGCCCTGGACGACGTGATCTTTCTCGGCCGGGCCTACGTGAAGATGAAACAGGCTCTGGAGAAACAGGGACGTCTGGCCTGGCTGAAACCGGAATTCGACGCATTGACGGCAGAAGCCACCTACGCCCTGAATCCCATGGACATGTGGAAGAAGGTCAAGGGCCGCCAGCATCTCAAGGGCGTGAAGCTGGCCGTGCTCCAGGCCCTGGCCGCCTGGCGCGAAGAACAGGCCCTGGCGCGCAACCTGCCCCGGCGCTGGATACTCAAGGACGACGTGCTGCTGGAAATCGCCCGGCGCGCGCCCACCAATGCCCGCGACCTGGAAAAAATCCGCGGCGTGGACGGCAACTTCATCAAACACAATGCCAAAGACATCATCCAGGCGATCCAGAAAGCCCTGGAGCTTCCCAAAGAACAATGGCCCAAAGACAGATTCCGCGCCAACCGCCCCACGCCGGAACAGGAAGCGGTTCTGGACCTGCTCAGCGCCGCCCTGCGCCTCATCGCCCTGGAAGCCGGCCTGTCACCCCAGGCCATCGCCAGCCGCAAGGATTTGGCGGCCCTGCTGAATGGCGAAGAAACCGCCGTCCTGCTGCAGGGCTGGCGCAAACAAGTGGCGGGGATTCCCCTGCAGGAACTGCTGCAGGGAAAGCGCCGGATAAACCTCGACAAAGGGAAACTATCCATTGCCGTGCAATAAAAAAGCGCCCCGAAGGACGCTTTTATTCGGTACCGCTTACCGCTGTTCAGACGCAGCCGGTAGGCTTGGGCAGGCCGCCATATTTGCTTATGGGCTTCATGGGGCCGGTCATCCATTGTTTGAACAGTTCTTTCTTGTCCACGCCGATATACTTGGAAAACTTGCGGATGGGCGGAACCACGTTGTGCTGTTCGTAGTATTCCCGCGCTTTCAACACCTGCTCCCAACGGTCCTCGGTCATATCGAAGCCATCGGCTTCTGCCATGGCTTTGCCAATCTCGGGCGTCCAGTCGTTCATGTTCAGCAGATAACCATCACCATCACGGGGGGGAATTTCAATACTCATGTTGCTCACTTACCTCTTAATAACCTAGTATTTTACTGTGTTTTTCTTTGCATCATACAGGTGATTCAGCGCATATCTACCACTGGGTTTCATGGGTAATTGGAAACAGCTGGGAGCACGGCTTCGAAAAAACCGGCAACAGCCTCTTGATTCCCTTTCCACAGGCCTTATACTGCGCGAATTCGCCACTGTAGCTCAGTTGGTAGAGCAACGCACTCGTAATGCGTAGGTCCGCGGTTCGATTCCGCGCAGTGGCTCCAACTTCAGGGGTCGGAGTCAAATAGGGATAGTGTTGGGCAGATTCGACGGCTTAGAACCGTCTGATACCGTCCCCTGTAGCGGCTTGGGTGGAATTTG
>JALVNE010000343.1 GCA_027026755.1 Sedimenticola sp.
CCCGGCTACCAGAGCTTGATGAAGGATCTGAAACAGTCCACCAAACAGCGCTTCACCGCACTGGACTTCGACTATCCGGCCAAGGCCGAAGAGGCGCGTATCGTCGCCCACGAAGGAAAGGTGGATGCAGCAATGGCTGAACACCTGGTGGATATCGCCCACCGCGCCCGCAACCTCAAGGGCCACGGTCTCGACGAGGGGATCTCCACCCGGTTGCTGGTCTATGCTGCACAACTGATCGACGATGGTATCGGACCGGTCGAGGCCTGCAAAATGGCGCTGGTACGTCCCATAACCGACGATCCCGATATCCGTGCTACCCTGGATGCAGCGGTCGAAATGATCCTCGCTTGATCGCCAAGTCCTGCCGAGGTGTGCCATGAATCCGGAAACTCAAGCCTGGCGGGATCGGCTCCAGTGCAGCGTCCGCAAAATCGATGACATCTTTGAAGACGCACTGAACCGCGCCAGAGAGCTGCTTTCCCCAGAGGGGCTGGATGCCTGGCTGGAGAATGCCGACCGCGTCTGCGGTCTGGGGCGCGGTACCGAACTGGTGCTGATCTTCCTTGACGAGATCCCGGAGGTGGTGAGCCACAGTGACGAGGCGATTATCCCCGAAGTTGCCGCCACCTGCGCACTGCTCTCCGAATACGCCGCCGGCAAGGCGATCAACCCGTTTCTCTCCACCCTGCCCGCCGTGGCACGCCGCCTTGGCAGCGCCGCCCTGCTGCGTAGCTGGCTGCGGTTGATAGAGCGGATGGCCAAAGAGGCAAAGGAAGGCACCCAGCTACTGGCCGAACGTGCACCCTACCTGTTCAACCAGCTCAGCATGGCCGGGGTGGAGAACTGGATCAACTACGGCATCCGCGTCTACCGCGATCACCCCCACCGTCTGCCCGACTATTTCAGCCTGCAGAGCGCCGACGCCAAGGCGATGCTGATCAAGGAGCGCAACGGCACGCTGTTCATGGATCATGAACGCCAGCTACGGCTGTTCGAACGCGCCCTGTGGGATCTGGAAACCGACTTCTGCCCCTACTCGGAAGCGTTCGACTCCCTGCGCAAGCCGCGCCCTCACCTGGATCGGCTTGGTATCCATCTGCCGGACGTGTATGAGGATCTGGGTCCGGTTACCGGCATCAACCGTTACCGGGCGGCAATCGCCCACATGATGGCGCACAAAATCTGGTCACAGCCCTACCTGGCCGACAATTTCAGCACCTTCCAGCATCTCTGTATCGAGGTATTCGAAGATGCCCGGGTCGAACATCTGGCGATGCAGCAGTATCCCGGATTGCGGCGGCTGTGGCTGTCGATGCATCCGAAACCCAAGCCGGGTAGCTGCCCGGAAGGCTGGTCCTGCATTCGTCATAAACTGGCGATGCTCTCCTACGCCCTGCTGAACCCGGAACACGACTACAGCGACCAAAGCCTGCTGGAGTACGAAGCAAAATTCCGCGCCCGGATCGAGGAGGATCCTTTCGATCCTTCGCTCAGCACCGACCTGGGAGTCCACTGGCTGAAAGACAATGACGAGCACGACTTCCGTAGACCCAAAATCTGGTTTGAGGATACCGAAGTCAGCTATCGCGACGACAACCGCTACCTGTGGATCTTTCTGGAGGACGTGGAGAATGAAGATGACTTCCACTCCGATCACGGTGCAGCCGACCGTGGCCAGGGGGCGGACGAGGACGAACTGCTGCCACCTCAGCACTACCCCGAGTGGGATCAATCGGTACAGAACTACCGTCCCGACTGGGTTACCGTCTATGAGGCGATTCAGTCACCGGGCGATGCCGGCCATATCGACCGCCTGCTGGAAAAACACAAGCGCCTGGCCAAACAGCTAAAACAGATCGTCGATCTGCTCAAGCCCCAGCAGCGGCGCCGCGTGCGTTACCAGGAAGAGGGAGATGAACTGGATCTGGATGTAGCAATCCGCGCCGCCATCGACTATCGCATTGGCTCGACCCCCGATACCCGTATCCATCAGAGCCACGTCAAGGATGGCCGTGACATCGCCGTTCTGCTGCTTCTCGATCTATCGGAGTCCATCAACGAGACACCACAGGGTGCCGACGCCACCATTCTGCAACTGAGCCAGGAGGCGGTTTCGTTACTGGCCACTGCAGTGGAGGCGCTCGGTGATCCGTTTGCCATATCCGGGTTTTCGTCCAATACCCGCCATGAAGTCCGTTATGCTCACTTCAAGGGGTTCAACGAACACTGGGGAGATGAGCCCAAGGGACGTCTGGCGGCAATGGAAGCGGGACATTCGACGCGAATGGGCGCAGCCCTGCGCCACGCCGGACGCTATCTCGAACAACGGCGCGAGGAGAAACGGCTGTTGCTGGTACTCACTGACGGCGAGCCCTACGATATAGATGTCCAGGATCCAAAATATCTGCAGGAAGATACCCACATGGCAGTAAACGAGCTGGACAGCAAAGGAATCACCACCTACTGTATCAGCCTCGATCCCCACGCCGACGACTATGTTGCCGACATTTTTGGTCGCAACAACTACACCGTCATCGACCGGGTGGAACGGCTGCCGGAAAAGCTTCCGCGGCTGTTCATGAGTTTGACGAAATAGAGACAGAAAGGAAAAAACCATGCCCATCGTCAACATGAAGGATATGCTCCAGCATGCCTACCACCATGGCTATGCAATAGGGGCCTTCGATCTGGTAAGCCTGGATTTTCTGGAAGGGATAGTACTGGCTGCAGAGCGGGCCCGCGCCCCGGTAATCCTGAGCCTGGCCGAATCCCACTTCGAATATTTTGATTTCGAGACAATCATGCCTGCAGTCGAGGCAGCGGCAAAACGGGCCACCATACCGGTAGCCATCCATCTGGATCACGGCGCCACACTCGACTCGGCCCGGCGCGCCATCAACCTCGGGTGCAACGGAGTCATGGTGGACGCCTCACAACTCCCCCTGCCCGACAACATCGAAGCCACCCGCGAGATCGTGGAGATGGCGAAGGGGTGTGGGGTGCCGGTGGAGGGCGAGCTGGGATACGTTCCCGGTGTCGAAGGTGAGGATGCCGAACGCCACCCGGGAGAAATCAGCTACACCACACCGGCAGAGGCCAGGGCCTACGTGGAGCGCACCGGCGTGGATTTTCTCGCCGTCTCCATCGGTACGGTGCATGGCCGCATGAAGGGCAAGCCAAAACTGGATTTCCCGCGCCTGAAGCAGATCAA
>JALVNE010000344.1 GCA_027026755.1 Sedimenticola sp.
CGCAATCTTGGCGGCGCCCACATTGCTGGATTTCTTGATGATGGTTTCGATGTCCACCACGCCTAGATCTTCATGATCCCTCACCGGGTCGCGCCCAACCTTGAAATAGCCGGGACTGGTATTGATATGCGTATTCTCCCGAATCAGGCCCAGGTCCAAGCCCACGGCCACGGTAAGGGGCTTCATGGTGGAGCCCGGTTCGAAAACATCGGTGACGGCCCGGTTGCGCATGCGCCCGTCGATACGCTCGATGGGGGCATTGGGGTTGTAGCCCGGCTGATTGACCATGGCCAGCACTTCCCCGGTCTTCGCATCCAGCATGACCACGGAACCGGACCGGGCATGATGCCGGCTGATGGCCGCCTTGAGTTCCCGGTAGGCGATATACTGCAGGCGCTGATCCAGGCTCAGGGCCAGATTCTTGCCCCGCCGCGGCATTTGCAGACTCTCCACGTCCGCCACCACCTGACGGCGCCCGTCCCGCAGCACGCGCTTCAGGCCGGGCTTACCCGCCAGCTGCTCATTGAACGCCAGCTCCAGACCTTCCCTGCCAATATCGTCGATGTCCGTGAAACCTATGACATGGGCAAAGGTTTCCCCGCCAGGATAGAAACGCCGATATTCCCGAACCGACTGGACGCCTTTGATGTCATTCTTTTTCACCACTTCCATGACCTGGCGGGCGGCGGCCGGCGGCAGGCGCCGCTTGAGATAGACGAAACGTTTATGGCTGTAACGGGCCAGTTTGCGCCGCAGATCGTCTAGGCCGACATTCAGGGCCCTGGCCAAAGGCTGCAGGGTGTTGGCATCGGGACGCAGGCGGCGGGGGTTGGCGGCAATGGAATCCACTGGCGTACTCATGGCCAGCACCACGCCGTTACGGTCGGTGATGGCGCCACGATGAGCGGGCACTTTCACCCGGTACAGGTAACGATGACTGCCCTCGGACTGCAGGAAATCCCGCTTGAAGATCTGTTGATCCGCAGCGCGCCAGATGAGCGCGAACACTGCTACCATGAAAATGGTCAGCACCACACGGCGGCGGCCCACGTAAGCCTTGGGCAGGGCTTCCGCCTGTTTCTGCCTCTTCGCCCGCTTTTCGCGCCTAGCCACCATGTTGCTCCTTGATGATTACGATTTCGTCTGCCCTGGGCATACGCATGTTCAATTGCTTCCGGGCGCTTGCCTCGATTTGCATGGGCGTCCGCCAGGCGCCTTGCTCGAGGAGCAGCTGCTCCCATTCGATATCCACTTCATCGATCTCAGCATCCAGTTTTTTCAGCTCCCGGAACAACAGCCGGGAACGGTATTTGCTGTGTACCACCGCGATGGCGGATATCAGTACTGCCAGTGTCAGCAGCACCAGCATGACCTTGCGCGAACGTTTCATGGGCGCTTTTCAGCCACCCGCATGATGGCGCTGCGCGCCCGGGGGTTCTCCTCCAGTTCCCGCCTGCCGGGGCGGACGGCCTTGCCCACCAGTTTCAGTACACCAGGCTTCAGGCTGGCATCCCGCACCGGTAGCCCCCTGGGCAGAACTTCTCCCCGGGACTGATCGCGCATGAAACGTTTCACGATGCGGTCTTCCAGGGAATGGAAACTGATGACCACCAGCCTGCCGCCAGCGGCCAGCACATCCACGGCCTGGCGCAGCCCGGCACGCAAATCGTCCAGCTCCCTGTTCACCTGGATACGTATGGCCTGGAAACTGCGGGTGGCCGGGTGCTTGTGGCGTTCTTTCACCGGACAGGCATCCTGAACCAGTTTCGCCAGCTCCACCGTGGTACGCAGAGGCGCCGTTTGACGCCGCGCCACGATGGCCCGGGCAATACGTCGGGAGAAACGTTCCTCGCCAAACTCCCACAGCACCCGGGCAATCTCCTTCTCCTTTGCGGTGGCCAGCCATTGGGCCGCGCTCTGGCCGCGGCTTCTGTCCATGCGCATGTCCAAAGGACCTTCCTGTTGAAAACTGAAACCCCGTTCCGGGTCGTCCAGCTGGGGAGAAGACACTCCGAGGTCCAGCAGCACGGCATCCACCCTGCCAACCACGCCATACTTCTGCGCAATCTTCTTCAGATCGGCAAAACTGCTGTGCTCCAGCTGCAGCCGTTCCTCTCCGGCAAAGCGTTTGCGTCCGTGTTCGATGGCTGCCCGGTCCTTGTCCAGAGCAATGAGACAGCCGCCTGCTCCCAGGCGTTCCAGTATGGCGCCACTGTGGCCGCCACGGCCAAAGGTGCCGTCCATGCAACAACTGTCGGGCCGGATGTTCATCGCATCTATCGCTTCCTCGAACAGGACTGGCTTGTGCAGATGCAAGCCATTCATTTACAGGGCCAGATTCGCCAGCTCTTCCGACAGCTCGGCCTCATCGCCCGGCATCACCGTTTCCAGGCAATCATCACGGGTTGCGAGCCAGGCATCCTCCGCCCAGATCTCGAACTTGTTCCCCTGCCCTACCAGCGCTACGGCTTTCTCCATGCCCGCGTACTCACGAAGGCTGGCACTGAGCAGGATGCGTCCCTGTCCATCGAGATCCAGTACCGAGGCATGCCCCAGCAACAGCCGCTTCAGGCTTTTGTTCTGTTTCTTCAGGTCCGGCAGGGAAATGACCTTGCGGGCGACCTCTTCCCATTCATTCTGGGGATAGAGCCACAGGCAACGCTCATAGGGGTTCACCGTTACCACCACGCCGGATTTCTCAGGGCCGACCAAATCCTTCCGGTACTTGACCGGAATGGCCAGACGCCCTTTGGCATCCAGATTCAAGGTGTTGATCCCTAGAAACACAATTACCCCTTTTCTCCCACAATTCCCCACTTTGATTTGAATAATAGGCCCTACACCCCACAGGGTCAAGCAGGTAATAAAGAAAAAATACTGGGTTCTCAAAGACTTACGAAACAAAGCTGACAGAGAGAAAAAGACCGGCAAACAGCGGCCTGCAGGACAAAGTTAAAGTAGATTCTGAGGATTGTTTCTTAAGATGACGAAGAAAGCATGGAGCGGAGAATGGCCCGGGAAAGGGGGAAGACGGTCTGTAAGCCGGGTTCTGTCGGCGGCCGAAACCGCCGTGATAGTCATTCATCTGGGACGCCCGTCACCGGACGCCTCGAGCAACCTACCCGGAAGCGGCCGCGGGCCACGGCAATGCTTCCCTATTTGGTCTTGCTCCGGTCGGGGTTTACCCTGCCACTGCCGTTACCGGCAGCGCGGTGCGCTCTTACCGCACCTTTTCACCCTTACCTGTCTGGAGACAGGCGGTATATTTTCTGTGGCACTTTCCGTAGGCTCACGCCTCCCAGGCGTTACCTGGCGACCTGCCCTGTGGAGCCCGGACTTTCCTCCGTTGACAAGCAACAGCGACTATCCGACCGTCTTCCCGTAACAGAAAATATAGGCAACAAGGGGGGATTGCAAGTGCCTTGAACCTGAAGGGGTCGGAGTCAAATCTTCCTGGCTCTCAAAATAATGCGAAGTCACGCCGATTTGACTCCGACCCCTGATGTTCACCCCTGACGTTCATGTTCTCGGCAAATTTCCGCGCCTTATCGAAAGGCAGTGCCGGGGTGAAATAATAGCCTTGTACGAAATCGACCCCCAACTCTGTTACACGGGTATATTGTGTTTCGGTTTCCACACCTTCCGCAACCACGAGATAGCCGATTTCGTGGCAAAGCTCGACGATCTTCCTGCACACCAGATAGCCATTCCGCTCTTCCACCGAACCGATCAGCGCCCTGTCGATCTTGATGAGTTGCACCTCATGCCGGGTCAGGGTTTCCAGGTTGGAATAACCGATACCAAAGTCATCGATGGCGATAGCGAAGCCTTTGCTCTGAAGTTTTTCCAGATTGACGAGGGACTCCTTGCCCCGAATAAAGCTCCTCTCGAGGACTTCAAAAGTGATATTGTAGTCTTTCAGGTTGGACATGATCGTCCGGATGGCTTTCGGGTCCACCAGTGTGTCCGGATGGAGGTTGATGCTGATATCGGGGTAATAGCCTTCCGTCTTCCAGCGATCCAGATCATCTCGCACCCGCCGGGAAACCCATACATCGAATATGGGCGCCAGCCCGGCAGTCTCGACACATCCGAGGAAAAACGGCCCGCTGATGCTGCCGTCGTCCTGGCGGAAACGAATCAGCGCTTCGTATTTGTGGCAGCTGTGGTCATCGATATGCACCAGCGGCTGGTAATAGATGAACAGCTTTTCCTCGGTCAAATCCGGCAGCAGGCATTGCAGTTGCGAATTGGCTTCCACTTCCTCTTTTCGCCGGGCAAAGGCATGCACACCCTGTTCCGCATACAGGCCCTTTTGCACATGCAGATTCTCTTCCAGCGACGAGGCATGGTTCCTGATCTGTTGGGACTGGAAGAATCTTTTCAAATAATGGGAATAGACCCATACATCGAAGGCGAGCAGCAGCAACAGGAACGAGATGAGGCGTAGATCGCCCCCGCTCTTGAAGTAGGCATACAGCGGCGATGGCATCATCCACGGAAAATACCCTTCTCCAAAGTGGATAGGCACCGACTTCAGAAAAACATAGCCGGCCAGGAAATTGCACATTGGCAGCAGGATGAAGGGAACCAGGAGGCGGCGGTTGAACACGATGACCGCGTAAATCAGTAAGGTGTTGACATTGAACAGGACAAAAGGGATGGAGATATAGGCCAGCGCCTTGTGGGTCTTGTTTCGCGCATGAATCAGCATCGAAATCAGCAAGGCCCAACCGATGCCAGCACCACCGAGGGCCACGAAAAGACGATTGTATTCCGAAAAGGACAACCCCGGGATGATCTCATGCCGGAGCGTCTCCTTGCCCAGCAGCGCGTTGGCCATATGCGAGCCGTGAATACCGAAGAACCAGGAAGCCTGGACAAAAAGGTCGCGCAGCGTGAACCGGATCACATCCGGAAAGAGACTCAGCCATGCTTCCAGATCGAAAAGATTCTGCTCTTTGACGGCATCGAAAGCGAAAAAGAATGCCAGCGTAAAGACATAGGCAAAGATGAAGGAGAAGAGATAGTTGATCAGCTGGAATACATGCCGGCTCTCATTGTCCAGAGGCAGACTCAAAGAGAATCGGGGATGCAGCAGATGCAGGGCCAACACCGAGAGGATGGGAACCAATATCGTCTCCAGCGTGAAACCATGAGGCAGCTTGAGCGGGTAGCCGCCGCCATCCATCCATACGATGGACAAGAATGTCATCAACGAGAGCAGGACGGCGATGACCTCGGAAACTCTTCCGCGCCGTGCCAGGAAATAGGTGATGGAGATCACGATCGCCACCGAAGAGAAGCCATTGAGCACATCCATCAAGAGCTTCAATTCAACCCATTCCGGCATGACCGGTGAAACACCCAGATAGAGGCCCAGAAAATAAACCAGGGTCACCAGCGATGAGAACAGCACGAAAGGGACGATGGCCGCAAAGGACTCTTGAAGCGCAATGACATAAGGCAGAAATCTTCTCATGCGAATATATTTGCCGTTTGCTGGAAGAGGCTGGGAGATGGCACGGAGTTGGAGTCAAATCAGGATAATATCATGTGAATTGGCGGCAAGGGGTCGAATGGGGGACGAGGGGTCGGAGTCAAATCAAAGTAATATCATGTAAATTCAACGATCTATGGTGATTTGACTCCGACCCCGGGGATTGGGGATTCAGGTTCAGCGCCTCTCCAGGGCCAGCCTGTACAGCAGGTTCTTCTTTTCTCCCGTGATACGCGCCGCCAGGGCCGATGCCTGCTTCAGGGGCAGCTCATCGAGCAGGACATCCAGCACCCGCATGGCCTCCGCCGAAGGAAGATTTGTCTCACGCGCAGGCGCGCCAGCCAGGACAATCACGAACTCACCGCGCTGGCGCATGCCGTCCGCCTCCACCATGGCCAGCACCTCTGCCAGGGAGCCCTGCATGACATCCTCGTACTGCTTGGTCAGCTCCCTGGCCACGCAGACCTCCCGCCCGGCGTCCAGCACTTCCACCATGTCACGCAGGGCATGCAGGATGCGGTGAGAGGATTCGTAAAACACCTGGGTGGAGGTTTCCGCCGCCAGGGCCTGGAGCCGGTCCCGCCGGGGGCCGGGACTGCGCGGCAGGAAACCGTGAAAACAGAAGCTGTCCACGGGCAGACCCGAGACACTGAGGGCAGCGATGAGGGCACTGGGACCGGGCAGCGGCGATACCCGTATCCCTGCTTCACGGCAAGCCCGTACCAGGGGAAAACCGGGGTCGCTGATCAAGGGCGTACCGGCATCGGATATCAGGGCCAGGTTCTGCCCCTGTTCCAGCAACTGCAGCACCTTCTTCACTGCCTGGCGCTCATTGTGCTCGTGCAGGGCCAACATGGGCCTGTCTATGCCGTGATGCTGCAACAGGCGGCGGCTGTGCCTGGTGTCTTCCGCAGCAATACGATCCACTTCCCTCAGCACGCGGATGGCACGCAGGCTGATATCGTCCAGGTTGCCTATGGGCGTGGCTACTATATAAAGTGTGGCCCTGTTATTTGACACTCCACCCTCCGGCATCGGATACTCTGCTGCCCCTAAATTCGTGGCACATGGACAATGCGCAGCAGACAGTATTCACGGCATATCCTCTCTTTTTTTCTTTTGTTGGCACTGCTCACAGGATGTGAAACCACCTTGGTCAAGCCAACAATCCCCTCGGATCCCCAGGCGGTGCATGCAGCCAGGCTCTATGAGGAGCATCGCTACCAGGAAGCCGCCGATCTTTATCTGGATCTGGTGAATCGCGCCACAGCGGAGAACCGTGCCCTCTACCAGCTGCTGGCAGCCGACAGTCTGATTCAAGACGGGCAGCTTGACAAGGCCGAAGCCCTGTTGCAACAGATTCAGCCTGCCACCCTGCCTGCCACGCACGCCTTCCGGCTGGCATTGGTGCGCGCCAGCCTGGCCCTGGAAAGGCACGAGCCGGAAACCGTGCTGGAAATTCTCCAGGCCCTGCCGAAAAACGCTTCCCGGGACGCGGCCATCCGCTATCACAGCCTGCGGGCCGCCGCCCTGAAGGAATTGCAGCAGAAACTGCCCTATGCCCGGGAACTCATCACTCTGGACAGATTGCAGCAGGATGATGAACACCAATTGCAGACCCAGCTCGGCATACTGGATACCCTGACCCGCTTCCGCCCCCGGGAGCTGCAGGCACAGATGCCTGATGCCGACAGCACCACCAGGGGCTGGATAGAACTTGCGGCCCTGCTGCGGGATTTTCCCAGCGCGCCCGAAGAGATCATCGCCCCCTATCGTGAATGGCGGGATCTGTTTCCCGATCACCCCGCCCTGCCGGAGCTGATCACCAGCTACTACCAGATGCAACAACAGCGCGCGCCCATAGAGGTGAACCAGATCGCCGTGCTGCTGCCCCGGAGCGGTCCTTACGCCAGGGCCGCCGCCACCATCAGGGATGGGCTGATGGCCGCCTGGTATGCCGACCCCGGCGAAAACCGGCCGTCCATCCGTTTCTACGATTCCAGCAACCCTGAACAGGTTTGGCCCCTGCTCAACCAGGCCGCCGACGAGGGCGCCAGTATCGTCATCGGCCCCTTGGCCAAACCCGCGGTGGAACAACTGGCCCGGGCGGGCAGCCTGCCACTCCCTGTCCTGGCCCTGAACCAGGTCAGCACGGACAGCATTCCTCCCCAGGGCCTGTATCAGTATTCCCTTTCGCCCGAGGACGAGGCCCGTCAGGTCGCCGTCTGGGCCGCTTGGCAGGGGTACTCCCAACCCGCCCTGCTGTATCCCGCGACGCCCTTGGGCAAACGCATGGCGGACGCCTTCATCACCACTTGGCGCGCCTTGGGCGGGACTGAGATTCGCAGCCGGGACTACGACCCCGCCAGTGGCGATTATTCCACCCCGGTGGCCGAACTGGTGATGGCCGGGGTGCGCAAGGCTCAGCTGGAAAGGCTCAAGGAAGCCCGGGAAAAGGCCCGGGCGGAAGGCCGGAAGGATGTGGACTATGAGCTGCCGCCCCGGGGCATCGACTTTGTTTTTGCCATTGGCAACAACCGGCAGATGCGTCAGATCCGCCCCATGATCCAGTTCCATTATGCGGAAGATCTTCCGGTCTTCACCACCTCCCGGGCCTGGAGGGGGCGACTCGACCATGACGAAAGTTTCGACCTGGCGGGGCTGATGCTCCCGGAGATGCCCTGGATGCTGGAAGACAGCTCCGACGATCCCCTGTCGCGCTCAACCCTTGAAGCCAGCCTGCCTCCCAGGGAACGCAAATACCTGCGCCTGGTGCCCATGGGCGTGGATGCCTACCAGGTGCTGCCCCTGCTGCGCAGCCTGGAAAGCAGCGAAGCAGAGCCCTTTCCGGGGCGCACCGGCCTGCTGTATTTGAATGAACAGCGCCAGCTGCTGCGGCGCATGACCTGGGTATCCCTGGAAAATCCGCCCCGGGTGCTGGGCATCACGCCGAGGGAAAGGAATGTGCAGGTGGTGCCGAAAGACCTTCCATACGACGGCATGGAAAGCCCCCATGAAAGCCCGGCACCTGCGCAAAGGTGAAGCCGCCGAATCCCTGGCCTGCCGCTGGCTGGAAAGCCGGGGGCTGAAGCTGCGGGAAAGAAACTACCGCTGCAAGGCCGGGGAAATCGACCTGATCATGGAAGACGGCCCGGAGCTGGTGTTCGTCGAGGTGCGCTACCGCAGTCACCCCGGTTACGGCAGCGCCGCGGAATCTGTGACCCCGGCCAAACAGCAGAAACTATTGCGCACCGCCCAGCACTACCTGCAGCAATTGAACCGCACGCCGGCCTGCCGATTCGATATAATCGGCATCGACCCGGAGCAGCAAATCCAGTGGATACGCAACGCCCTCCAATAGCCCATCAGCCGGACAGACACCTTGAACCTCGACCAGCGCATCGAAAGACTCTTCCAGGAAAGCATGGCCACCAAGCAGCGCTGCCTGCCCCTGCTGGCTACCCCCATCCGCCTGGCGGCAGAAATGATCGTGCACAGCCTTCTCGGTGGCGGCAAGGTATTGGCCTGCGGCAATGGCGGCTCGGCGGGAGACGCCCAGCATTTCTCCTCGGAAATGCTCAACCGCTTCGAGCGCGAACGTCCGGGACTGCCAGCCATCGCCCTGACCACGGACAGCTCCACCCTCACGTCCATCTCCAACGACTATGCCTTCGCGGAAGTCTTCGCCAAGCAGATCGGCGCCCTGGGACATCCCGGCGATGTGCTGCTCGCCATCAGCACCAGCGGCAATTCCCGCAACGTGTTGCGGGCGGTGGAAGCTGCGGAAGAGCAGCAGATGAAGATCGTCGCCCTCACTGGTCGCGGCGGTGGCAGGCTGGGGGAGATGCTGCGCGAAGCCGACGTGGAGATCCGCGTGGACAGTGATTCCACGGCGCGTATCCAGGAAGTGCATCTGCTGGTCATCCATTGTCTCTGCGATCTCATCGACACCCAGTTGCTGGGAGACGCCGATTGAATGAGCCGTCGCCTTCCCTCTCTTCCGCGCAGCTGAAGGCATTGCGGGAACTGTTCCCCGGCGAAGACCTGCTCACCCACCC